>JAUMCS010000026.1:0-4191 GCA_032122355.1 Burkholderiaceae bacterium | reverse complement strand
AGCGACAGTGAGCACTAGTGGGCGCCCCTCAACTCGAGTAGTTTTAATCAAAGGTGTAGATGAGCGGGGTATTGTGTGGTACACCAACTACCACAGCCGCAAAGGCCAGGAGTTAGCTGCTCACCCTTATGCCGCCTTGCAATTTCATTGGGTTGAACTAGAACGGGTAGTGCGCATTGAGGGCAAAGTCGAACGCACGTCAACCGAAGAATCAGATGCCTATTTTGCTTCGCGGCCATTGGATTCACGGATTGGGGCGTGGGCATCGCCACAAAGTGAAGTAATTGCATCAAGATCGGTGTTAGTGGCCAATGCTGCCCGCTATGGCGCTCAATTCGCTTTAAACCCACCACGCCCACCGCACTGGGGGGGGTACCGGCTACAGCCCGAGCATTGGGAATTTTGGCAAGGCCGCAAAAGCCGTTTGCATGATAGGCTCATCTACCAATCCAATGGCACTGCTTGGCTGCGGCAACGGTTAGCGCCCTAAGCCATGCGCCACCGAAAAATTCAACTCCAATGGAACAAGTCATGCCACCCCTAGTTACCGTTGTAACCCCAACGACCGGCGCCGCTACCGTGAGGAAAGCCATTGAATCGGTCAAGCAGCAAACGTATCCCCATATTCAGCATTTAATTTTTGTGGATGGCCGATCCGAGGGTGATGCTGTTTGCGCTGACTATAGCGGCATTGATGTCATCTCACTACCCTACCCTGTTGGTACCGACCGATTTAATGGCCACCGGATGTATGGTGCCAGTGCGTACCTGTCCAAAGGAGAATTTATTTGTTTTTTGGATGAAGATAATTGGCTGGAACCTAACCATGTGGAATCACTGATGCAAGTGATGCAAACCGGCGTGGATTGGGCATATTCCCTGCGAAGAATCATGAATACAGAGGGTACGTTTGTATGCAATGATGACTGTGAATCGCTGGGAAAATGGGTCTCTTGCCTGGGCGATCATTTTGTGGATGTGGGTTGTTACTTTTTCCCACGAGCATTGGCCTTGGAATTAAGCCCCATTTGGCATCGCAAAGCCAGAGAACCCGGAGTGATGGAAGTAGACAGAATGCTGATGCGTGTATTGCATGAAAAAACCAGGTACAACACATCCGGGGAATACACCCTCAATTACCGTACGGGCAATACACCAATATCGGTTCAAAAAGAATTTTTTCTTCAGGGCAATGAATTCATGAAAACCAAATATGAAGGAATCTATCCATGGAGAAAGGCCATTGCCTAAGACGCCTTCGATTTTTAATCGCTGATTTTTTCTACGTAGAGTTGATAAAGCGGTGCGCGCAAAATTCTGAGTTTGCGGCAGTATATGTTGGTAAATGCATCGATGGCGACTTTGGGGCAACGTATGGGGTCTGCACCATTAGGTAATGATTCCTGCCAGAGATAATCATCAAACGCCATCACACCGTGTGTTTTTAAAAGCTTAAAGCTGAGAACTGCATCGCACAAGACATCGGGGGCTTGGTGTGAGCCGTCTATGTAAATAAAATCAAAATAGCCTTGCTTTCCTTCTGCAATTAACTTGGCTAATACTCTATCGCTGTAACCCTTATGAGTAACCAACTCGACCGGATGCTGAATCCGAGCCACAGCTAATTGCGTATTGTGATGGAATCGCTGCTCGACTGACTGCATTTGAATACCCGCATCTTGGTGCTCGATACCGCCCTCCCAAGTATCCACACAATGCAATTCGATGGCCTTGCTAACACCCAGTTTTTCAATAACGTAGCAAGTACTTGCGCCTTCGTAGGAACCTATTTCCAAGATTCGAGTAGGAAAGACTTGCGGTATGAGCACATCCCATACTGCCTTCGCTCCAGCTTCGAACCAGTTATTTGTGAATTGGTAAGCCATTTTGAAATTCTTGCCTGATAAATAGTGAAGTGAGGACCGAGCTTTAACAGCAAATATGCGCAGAATCAAGACCCCACGAACCACCGTGCTAAACTCACCTGGAGCCTAGGTTACATCAAATCCTATGGCATTTCTCGGGATTAGCCTTCGTATTTCACCTTATCCGCCCCATCACTGTATGAGCAATACTCCAAGCCATGCCGAAGCAGGTTTTCATGAATTGAATCTGCGCATTACCGGTATGCATTGCGGTGCCTGCGCGAATGTGATTGAAGCCGCCCTGAAAGCCATACCTGAAATGAGCAGTGTGAGTGTGAGTGCTGCCACCCAACGTGCCCAAGTTCAGTGGCAATCACCCCATATTAAATCAGCCACCGTTTTAGCCGCCATTCGCCAAGCGGGCTATAACGCCGTGCCCGACACTTTGGTGCAAACACAACTAGCTCGACAGCTTGAGAAGCGACAAATGAGCAGGCGTTTAGGGGTGGCTTGGGTGGTAACCCTGCTAGAAATACTGCTGGTTATTCCCAGCTATATCTCTGGCAGCAGCCATATTGACATACCCCCCCTGTTGACATGGGGTGCATGGCTAGTGTGTCTACCTTTGATTATTTTTTCATCAGCGCCTTTTTTCAGCAGTGCTGTGCAAGCGCTGCGGCATGGCCGCATCAACATGAATGTGCCTGTTGCAATTGGCATTGTGGTGATGTTTGGCGTGAGCACAATGGCCACGTTTTTCCCACATCTCAAGGTCATAGGCGCAGAGGCCCATTTTGATT
Organism: Burkholderiaceae bacterium; assembly: GCA_032122355.1. Taxonomy (GTDB): domain Bacteria; phylum Pseudomonadota; class Gammaproteobacteria; order Burkholderiales; family Burkholderiaceae_C; genus RFTU01. The sequence continues at coordinate 1,526 of JAUMCS010000026.1, read as the reverse complement.
CATTAGGCCTGTTCGTGAGCTTTTTATTGCTTTCTCAATGGCTTGAATTACGCTTGCGCCAACAAGCCGAACAGCAACTAGAGGAAGCCACCTACGAGCCGCAGCAAAAGGCATTGAAATTAGAGTCAGACGGCCAATTTCAGTGGGTGGATGCCGAATCACTGCAAGTGGGTGATCGTGTACGCATCATGCTAGGCCAGGTGTTTCCGGTGGATGGCCGTGTGGTGCTGGGCTCTACCCATGTGAGCGAATCCCTGCTCACCGGAGAATCTCTACCCATACCGAAGAAGGTCGATGATGAGGTGTATGCGGGCAGTTTGAATCAATCTGCACCGGTAGAAATCATAACCACTCAGGTGGCACTAGCCACGCGCTTTGCGTCGCTCAAGGCACTCACACGCCAAGCTGCTCAGCAAAGGCCTGTCATGAAGCATGCTGCTGATGCTTTTGCTGCTCCATTCTTATGGGCAGTGATGGTTCTGGCCGGTTTAGCTGGTTTGGTTTGGTATTTTATTGAACCGAGCCGAGCATGGTCCGTGGCATTGGCGGTGCTGGTAGTCACTTGCCCGTGTGCCTTGGCTTTGGCAGCACCGCTTTCCTGGGTTGCAGCTACTTCTCAATTGATGCGGCATGGCATCATGCTCAGAAAACTCAGCAGCCTTGACGCCATGGCTAAGGTCAACCATTTGTTTTTGGATAAAACCGGCACTCTTACCCTGGATGAACTGGATTTGGTGGCCGTACATGAGCACAGCGCCAAAGGGATGCAGTCGGTTCTATTGAGTTGGTCTACCCACCCCTTGACACTGGCTTTGGTCAAGCAGGCACAAAAACAAGTCCAACAGCCACCCCAATCGATGATTTGGCAGGGTGTACACGAAACGCCCGGCTTGGGCTTGGAGGGCCGTGATGCTCAGGGGCAAATTTGGCGCTGTGGGCGCTTGGAGTGGGTACAAAATGGTGCGCCCAGTACCGCAACAGCCATTGACGGCACCACGCTTTGGTGGGGCCCCTTAGGCCGAGCGCAATGGTGTTTTGAGTGGTCTGAACGGTTGCGCCCTGATGCCCTGGATGCTATAGGGGAGCTGCGCGATTTGGGTATACAGGTGCAACTGTTATCGGGTGACCGCAAGGCACGTGTGCACCATTTAGCTACGGAATTGGGGCTGGATGTAGCGGCCAGTGAGGCATTGCCCCAAGATAAATGGCAGTGTGTAAAAAAGGCACAAGATGATGGCCACATCGTGGCCATGGTGGGTGATGGGTTAAACGATGCGCCGGTGCTTGCACAAGCAGACTTTTCATTTGCCATGAGTGAAGGAGCCGCCACTAGCCAAGCCAGTGCAGATGCGGTGGTGTTTAATGCCAGCCTCAATAGCATACCCAAAGCCTTCAGGCTCGCCCGCAAAACGCAGCGTGTCATACGGCAAAACTTAGGCTGGGCGGCTATTTACAACTTCACATGCATACCCTTGGCATTACTGGGTTGGCTACCAGCTTGGGCAGCTGGTATAGGTATGGCCATG
>JAUMCS010000025.1:0-14776 GCA_032122355.1 Burkholderiaceae bacterium | reverse complement strand
GCCCCGAGTATTAGGGGATTAAGACCCTTCCCTTTACTTATGAACCCCTCAAATAGGGGTCCTCTAATCAATAGCCCCGAGTATTAGGGGATTAAGACTTCGTGCGGGATCGCCTATTGTGTCCGCAATTCTCTAATCAATAGCCCCGAGTATTAGGGGATTAAGACCTTGTTCAGACTTTTGAGCAACTTTTTCCATCCGCTCTAATCAATAGCCCCGAGTATTAGGGGATTAAGACTAGAATCCAACGTCAATGCATCGATTACCCCAATCTCTAATCAATAGCCCCGAGTATTAGGGGATTAAGACTTAACGGGTTCGTTATTTGCGAATTCCTCCAATCTCTAATCAATAGCCCCGAGTATTAGGGGATTAAGACAGTGGTGGTTAGTTATGATATGAAACCATTTTCATTAACATAAATAAATGAGATGCAAGTATGTTAAAATATGAGATTTTTTATAGACTTTGGATTGCTTTACAATTTTCTATAATAATCTCTTTTAATGTACTTTGTATATACGTCTTGCTTTTAATCCTCAGATTAATATTTAGAATCTGGTATCAAGATACTGCTTGATGGTTTATTTGGCTACCCGTTCTATTTATTAAGTTTTTTAAACATTTATCCGATAATTGGTCTAATAGTTTTACAAAAAAATGAGTATCTTATATGATAGGCTCATCCCGAGTCTATTTTAACAAACTGAAAGGACTATTATGTTTTCATTTAACTCAAGAAAAACGAAAGCAACAATATTGTGTTTACTATTGTCAACAAGTGCATTCGCACAGATGATGACCTGTAAAACAGATTCAGTAGGTAATGTTTTGTATCACGAAGGTTGCGAAAAGAAAATAAGGGATATCACTTATAAAACAGATTCAGCAGGAAATGTTTTGTATCATGAAGGTGGTAAAAAGAAAGTAGGTGATATTACTTATAAAACAGATTCGGCAGGAAATGTTTTATATCACAAAGGTGGTGAAAAGAAAGTAGGAGATATAACTTACAAAACAGATTCATCAGGAAATGTTTTGTATCACGAAGGTGGTAAAAAGAAAGTAGGCGATATTACTTATAAAACAGATTCAGCAGGAAATGTTTTATATCACAAAGGTGGTGAAAAGGTAGTAAGGTAATATAAAGAGAGTTCTGTTAGAACTCTCTTTACTTCTCTCTCTTTTTGAAAGTCGCTAATCTTTAAAGCAAGCTGAACTAAACATTTAAAGGGAGGATTATTGCGGCAAGAAAAAGAATAAGCACAACACTAGGCAACGTACTATTATTTTTTTTATAGTACTTTTGTACAGTCTTGTAATGACCCAGCACAACCTGCTCAGGCCAATGCGGCATGTTGAATTCTTGTTGCAAGCCATGGCTTCTGACCAAGCGGTAATAGCCATGGCTTAGTTTATTTGCTGGCCACCAACGCATCAGGCGTTGTCCAATTCAAAAAGGCTGCTGCGAATGGTACCGCCTTTGGCCTTGGGGGCTGATTTCTTAACCTGATTGAGTTGGACTTTGCTCAAAGCTCCTTCATCTGCCTCATATTGAGGTAGGAACTTGGTGGCCAGCTCATGCAGCGCCAGGTGTATCACTTGGGTTTCATCAACACCCAAAACATCAGCCAAACGTTTCGCCGTTGTGCGGGTCACGCCAGTTGGGCTGTCTTGCAGGCGATAACGGAAGGCAATCTGGGCTGATGCAGATTTCATCTCCGGCTCCTTGGTTTTTAGATATCTTAATGATATCAGAACGGCGGATCTTGTCAATGCCAGAAAAGGAACAGATTAAAAATCACATTTACCCCACAAGAGCCCAAGCCAAATCAGAAATCTTCGATTACATTGAGGGTTTCTACAATCGGGTTAGGCGCCACAAGCACCTCAATCAACTCAGCCCCCTTGAGTTTGAGCGCCAGCAGAAAACTGCGCTATGAGAAGTGTCTATAAAATTGGGGAAATGCCACATGGTTTATACAATTTATTAGGTTGGTCTATCGTATTTGAAAGGCACGCCTAGCAAAAAGTAATTTTACCCCGCCAATTTAAACAGTTACCGATGAACACACTGCGCCTTGATTAACTGAATGCCCCTCTCCACCAAGCCGATCTGCTCAGGGCAAACGGTAACCGGTAACCGCTTATAAGGGCAACTCAATGGTCGGTGAAGAATGGGAAAACACGCCATCCACGACAGGATGCAACAACACATAGGCCACACGCCACTGTTGGTCATCAACCAGCAAGCTTACGGTTTTATCATTAAGTCGGATAACTTTACCGCTGCGTTCACAACCTTTTCTGTCGATAAAACCCACGGTGTCGCCCACGCTCACCTCGTTTCGCCCTAGCCCTTTTGTTTTTTGCTCGCGGACTTGAACGTCGATGCCATCGATATTGATGCAAGCATAATCAATCATCCAGAGCCGGCCGTCATCGAGATCGCTGATATGCACCATTTTGCGACGCAACTCCATAACGCAAGCTCTGCGCATAGAGTTATCTTGACTGCTGAAATAGCTAATCTCCTGCCCGATACGCAGCCGCTTTTTCACCGAGTCTACCCAAACAGGGTCATCTAACTTACGATGAATGGCACTTTGTAATCGAAATAGCTCAAAAGCCGAAGCTTGGTTCAGGGCAGCCAGTATTTGTGAGAAATTCATGGTTTGATAAGGGTAATAGATTCAGCAATTTGGATGCTTTACACCTGTCGCAACAGCTCAATCAAATCCCCGCGCCTAAATGTAGCCGAAAGCTGCTGCGGTGATATGTCACGCCCACCATAAAGCGCTTGCAATGCTTCTGCCACATCCTGCACTGCAGCATTAAAGTAGATCTCACCCTTTTGCGTAATAAATTCGTATGCACGAGCAAAGTAACGGTAATCAAGGGTTTGAAGCTCAATGCCTAGATCATGAAGTAAGCATGAACCCATGCGCATTGCAATAAAACACGATGCATAGCGAACAAAAATGGGATCCAACGCAGCCGGACGGCGACGATGATTCTCTGCAATACGATAAAGTAAAACGGCCACAACCGTTTGAGCGCCATTGAGATCGTCTGTGAAAATTTGCTTATACAGTTTGCCAAAATGCTCGCGTGTCAGAAATTTAGCCTGATGTGGTGCAAAGCGCCACACGGCAAGCAGCGCTTCAGCCGCCGCGCCAGATGTGATGTCCGTTGATTTGGCTGTGACATCCATCCGCTTACGCCGATAAACATAACCCAATTCTTTGATGCTGGCATCGAGTTGCTGCTGCTTTTCATCATTAGATCGCAAATCTTTTAAATCCACAGGGTTTTGACTGTTGGTGGCATGCGTAATCTGCAAAATGATGTCTTCATTATCTTTCGGCAATTTATAGATACGCACCAACACACTCGCATCCGCGGGGGGCTCAAGCCCCTTCTCTTCCATCTCTTTTATGGTCTTGAAAATGGTCATGCAAGTTTGGCCGCCATTGACAATTTGCAGGTTTTCAACCTTGATTTGATAGTCACTCGATTGCAACGCGTTGTAGGCGAAATCATTGCATACAAAAGTCAAACCATTATTGAAGAAATAAAAATTGCTAGGGTTATTCGAATGCAAAGTATCTCTAATTCCTTCATTGACTCGATTTCCGTGTAATCCAAGGTAGCGCCGGATATTGCGCTCAAGTAACTTGTCGCCATGCCCCTTCATTAACTCAGCAATCTCAGCGACAGAAATTCTGCCAATACAAACGCGGCTAAAGTTCATGTCTTCAACGATGGCTTTACCTGTTAACCGTAAAGTTTCATCAACCGGCTTAGTGCGTTGTAACACACCCACCAATACATCGTGATTGACATGCTCCCAATTCACCTGATCCCCAAAATTGGCCAAGTGAATCATTTGTTCAGTAGCATCGTTCCATTGAAGCCCGTTATTACACGCTATGGCTCTAACCCGTGGAATAAAACCATCTCTGATCATCGAACGCGCAGTTTCGACCTTGGTTGTAAGCCGATCGTTGATAAAACCTAACCGAGAGGACGGATCAAAAATATGTCGAATAGCATTCACCAGTGCGCGGATTCCGGCTTCCTCAAAGTGGGATTTGCCCTCAAGGTTGCGCTGGTATTTTGCTTGAAATAAAGTCACACCAAACTCACCGTCTACCTCTTCGGTGATATGCATGGCATCCACGCCAAAATCGCCGCCCCCATCGGTTAAGCAATCAAACGCCTCTTCTGCGTCTAAATCCAGCATGGTTTTCACACAAAGGTAAACAAACGCCAATGATTTCAAACGCCCTTCATCGTGAAGACCCAGTTCATTCAGTGCGCTTTCACGTATCTCCGTTTGGATGCCTTCTAATCGTTGATCAATGATGGATAAATTGATGTTCATAGGGGGGCTGTACATTGAGACAGGTGTTATAAATTTATTCATGTATGGTAACAAATAATCGTTATGAACGCATCGAAAAATCTATAGTACTTCGGCCTCATCCCCGCCACGCTGTAATCGCACCAACACCTCCCGCACAGGTGCGGGCAAGCCTTTTTCACACGCTTGCTGCAGCGTCAACCACTCGCAGCCCGACCACTGCGCCCCTGAGGGTAACGCACCGGAAATCGGCCAACGATGCACCAACCAACGCAAGGTCCAATCGACATGGGTGAGTGTGTGCAAAGTATCGGGCCATGGAGCGATATAGTCCGCCGCATTGATCCCTAAATCATGCATGGCCTTGAGCCAGCCTTCTTCACCCGACCACTCAGGCAAACACCATAAACCGGCCCAAATGCCTTGCTCGGGGCGGCGCATCAGTGCAATTTGCAATGCATCCTGATCCGTTCGAAACAAACACACAAAAGTGCTTTGCCGCTGATGACGCTTTAATCGTTTGGTTTTCACAGGGTAGTGCTGCGGCCTACCCTGAGCATAAGCCACGCAATCACTCGCAATCGGGCACGGTACACACTGCGGTTGTGAGCGCGTACAAAGCATGGCCCCCAAATCCATCAAACCTTGGGTGTAAATACCCATATCGCTCGGCGGGAGCCTATCTTGGGCCATGGCCCATAAGGCTTTCACTGCATCAGCCCGCGCTAAATCGGCATCAAAACCTAAGTGCCGAGATAGCACGCGCTTGACATTTCCATCCAAAATGGCCGCACGCTCGCCCGAACTAAATGCCGCAATGGCAGCAGCCGTAGAAGGGCCAATTCCTGGCAAGTTTTGTAAAACGGCACTGGCCGTAGGAAACTCGCCGCCATGTTCACTCACCACCTGCTGAGCACAACGATGCAAGTTGCGTGCGCGACTGTAATAACCCAAACCACTCCACAGCGCCATCACTTCATCCAAAGGTGCCGCAGCCAAATCCACCACACTGGGAAAACGCTGCAAAAACCGCTGGTAATACGGAATCACCGTGCGCACCTGCGTTTGCTGCAACATGATTTCAGATAACCAAATGCGATAGGCATCGCGCGTGCCCTGCCAAGGCAAACCCTGCCGCCCATGTTGGCTTTGCCATTGAATAACCCGTTGCGCAAAACTACTCAAAACCACTCACCCACATGCGTTAACGCTGACACTTGGCACAATAGTAAGTTGACCGCTTCCCTAGCACTATGCGCTTTATGGGGCTGTGACAACGCACACAAGGCTGTGCCTCGCGCCCGTACACTTGCGCTTGTAGTTGAAATGCGCCCACATTGCCATGAGCATCGTAAAAATCGCGCAATGAGCTCCCCCCCAACTCAAGGGCACGCGCCAGTGTGTGTTGCACTGCAGCCAGCAGCTTGGCTGCGCGCGCACGGCTTAAGCGTTTAGCGGGGGTATTGGGGTGAATTCCTGATGCAAATAAAGCCTCACAGGCATAAATATTGCCCGCACCCACAACCACCTGCCCCGCCAGTAGCACCTGCTTGATGGGTGCCTGGCGGGTTTGAAGCTGAGCATAAAACCAGCTGGGCGTTAAAGCCGGGTCAAAGGGCTCGCGCCCTAGGTGCGCCAATAATTTTTGTGCCGAACCTTGATCAAGCGCGGGCGCCCATACCACCGCACCAAATCGACGCGGATCATGCAAGCGTAAAGTGCCTAGCGTGGTGATTAAATCAAAATGATCGTGTTTGGCTGCCGGTGGTAACTGCGCGTCAAAACGCAATGAACCCGACATGCCTAAATGCACCAATAAGCCGCCAGCGGTTTGTGCTGAGGTGCTGTGGGGATGGATGGTTTCACTGCAGCGCAATTGCAGCCATAAATACTTTCCCCTACGCCCTACGTGATCCACCACCAAACCTTGCAAGATTTCAGGGGCCACCCCCAAGGGCCAGCGCAGGGGAGCACCCATACGCACAGCCACAATTTGTGCACCGGCAATGCGTTGCGCAAAACTTAAACGGGTGACTTCAACTTCGGGTAATTCAGGCATCGGCTTTGTACGGCAGCTAGGTTAAAGCACCCGCATAGAATAATCAATAGCGCTCACATCCTTGGTTAAACACCCTAAGGAAATGCGATCAACCCCGGTGGCTGCAATATCGCGCAAGGTATCCAGCGTGACACCGCCTGAAACCTCTAACAACGCTCGACCTGCCGTAGTTACCACGGCCTGCCGCATTTGATTTAAGCTAAAGTTATCAATTAAAATGCTCGTGGCACCCGCAGCCAAAGCCTGATCTAGCTCGGCCAATGTTTCCACTTCAATTTGAATATCGACACCCGCATTCAAAGCCCGCGCCTGCGCCATAGCAGCTGCAATACCACCAGCCGCGGCAATGTGGTTTTCTTTAATCAAAATGCCATGCCACAAAGCTAAGCGCTGGTTATGCCCACCGCCTATGCGTACTGCATATTTTTGCGCTTGCCTTAAACCCGGTATAGTTTTGCGGGTATCCAGCACCACACACCCTTTGGGGTTGGGCGATACGCCTTCCATCGCAGCGACATGACGGCTCGTGAGCGTAGCCGTGCCTGACAACATTTGCAAAAAGTTTAAGGCTGGCCGCTCAGCCGATAACAATGCCCGCGCATAGGCCTGAATGTGGCATACGCGGGTATCGGCTTGCATCGCATCGCCTTCGACATAATCCCATTGAATAAGCGCTTGTGGGTCTAAGGCCTGGATACAAGCCTCAAACCAAGCCCTTCCACATAAAACGGCAGGCTCACGCACGACCACTTTGGCCTGTACTTGAACATCCCCAGGCACGAGTTGAGCTGTCCAATCGCAAAGCCCTATATCTTCTGTTAAAGCATCACGCACATTCCGCTGTAAAGCTTGTTCTAGAGTTTCGTTGTAGGCAAACATATCAGGCGGCTCCGATATGGGGCACAAAACCCGATGCACTGAGTGCCGCAGCACTTTTTGCCTGTGCGGCCTGGCTCACAAAATCCAACATCCGTGTAATGCAGCCCTTGGCCTTTTCACGCACACCTGCCTCAATTTCAATTTCACCCGAACCGTTTTCTAAACAATCTTGTAAACCCGATAAGGCATTCATGGCCATCCATGGGCAATGAGCACAGCTTTTGCAGGTGGCACTATTGCCAGCGGTAGGCGCTTCAATCAGCTGCTTATCAGGGGCGAGCTGGCGCATGCGGTGCAAAATGCCATTGTCAGTGGCCACAATATACGTGCTGGCTTGGCCTTTCACCACGGCATTCAATAACTGCGAGGTTGAACCCACCACATCGGCCATATCCACCACCGCCTTAGGTGATTCAGGATGCACCAATACCAACGCATCGGGGTATTGCTCTTTGAGGAGTTGCAGCTCCAAGCCCTTGAATTCATCATGCACAATGCACGCGCCATTCCACAACAGCATATCGGCACCGGTTTGCTCTTGGATGTAGCGCCCCAAGTGCTTATCGGGTGCCCATAGAATTTTGCGCCCTTGAGCATGCAAATGCGAAACAATATCCAGCGCACAGGCACTGGTTACCATCCAATCGGCATGGGCTTTGACTGCGGCACTGGTATTGGCATACACCACCACCTCACGGTCGGGGTGTTGACGACAAAAGGCCGCAAAATCATCGGGTGGGCAACCCAAATCTAGAGAACAAGTGGCATCCAAATCAGGCATCAAAATACGTTTTTCCGGGCTGAGTATTTTGGCCGTTTCCCCCATAAAACGCACACCGGCCACCACCAAGGTTTGCGCTGCGTGATCACGGCCAAAGCGCGCCATTTCAAGCGAATCCGCCACACATCCGCCCGTAGCCCAAGCGAGATCTTGAATATCGCCATCCACATAATAGTGCGCCACTAATACGGCATTTTTAGCTTGCAAAAGCTCGGCAATGCACCGCTGATATTGTTCACGTTGGGCTGCACTTGGGGTGGGTGGTACCTGTGCCCAGGCCTGAGCGGTGCAGATTGAACCGCTGGCATCTTGGCGTGTGTAGTCAAATAATGTTTGCATAGGGTTTTATGGAATCTTGTTCAATAGCGGGTTTATGAACCCGCGATCATCATAGAGTCAATCAAAATAGAGCCCACGGTTTTGCCGCCTGTAGTGTATTCATCTGCGCCAACGGCGACGATGTTTTTGAACATTTGGGCCAAATTGCCGGCAATCGTGATTTCATGAACGGGGTAGGCAATCTCGCCATTTTCAACCCAAAAGCCAGCGGCACCACGGGAATAATCGCCCGTCACGTAATTCACGCCCTGCCCCATGAGTTCAACCACAAACAAACCGCGATGTAATTTGCGCAACATAGCTGCTAAATTATCGCTACGCTGTGTGCGGGTACTGCTGAGGCGCAAGTTTTGTGAACCGCCCGCATGGCCTGTGGTGCGCATACCGAGCTTACGTGCAGAATAGCTGGATAAAAAATAATTCTGAACCACGCCATTGGCTAGCACGGTACGCGCCTGTGTGCGTACGCCTTCATCATCAAAGGGGGCGCTGCCTTTGCCTTTCAAAATAAAAGGGTCTTCGGTGATATTGATGTGATCGGCCATCACGGGTTGGCCTAGGCTATCGAGCAAAAAAGTAGCCTTGCGGTACAACGCCCCGCCGCTGGTGGCTTGCACATAGCCCCCCAGCAAACCCGCGGCCACGGTAGATTCAAACAAAACGGGTGCTTCACAAGTGGCCAATTTACGCGACTTTAAGCGTGACAAAGCCCGCTCAGCGGCATAACGCCCTACGGCTTGTGGTGAAGCCAAATCCGCCGCATCTCGCATAGAGCTATACCAAGAATCGCGCTGCATATCATTGCCACGCCCGGCAATGGGCGAAACCGAAAATGAATGGCGTGAGCTGGGGTAACCGCCCCTAAAACCGCGGGTATTACCTGCAAAAAAATGCGCTTGTTGGGCACTCACCCCAGCCCCTTCAGAATTGGTAATGCGCCTATCGGTTTGGAATGCCGCCTCTTCACACTGAAGTGCCAATTGTGCAGCAGCTTGTGCATCGATCGTCCATGGGTGGTAGAGGTCTAAATCGCGCTGGGCTTCTTCGCCCAGTGCTAGATCTTGCTCGTCAGGCAAACCTGCTGCACTGTCATCAGCCGTATAGCGGGCGATATCAAAAGCCGCCTGTACGGTTTGGGCGATGGATGCTTGTGAAAAATCCGAGCTGCTGGCATTGCCTCGGCGCTGCCCGACAAAAACGGTGATGCCAATCGACTTATCGCGGTTGCGCTCGACATTTTCCAGTTCCCCTTTACGCACAGAAACCGACAAACCCATGCCTTCGCTGACTTCTACTGCGGCATCGGTGGCACCCAATTTTTTGGCCATACCAAGGGCATCTTCAACCCATTGTTGAAACTGTGCTTGTGTATGAGCGAAAGGCCAAGCGGCACTTGGTGAGTTCACATTCAATAAAGCCTTTTTGGGGGGTGCCTTAGCTGCCATAGGGTTTCACCTTTATTCAACAAAAGAAGAAAAATCAAAAATAATGAGCGAGTTTATTCAACCCATTTGGCGGCAAATCGCCGCAAGCGTCTATGATACCCAGTGCTATGAGAAATCACACACCAAGGGCGCGGCCCGAATCAACAAAAGATGATCTAGACCCCATTCCAACAGAAACATGGGCAACACAATACGATGAATCCGATGATTTTGAGTCGGACTCCACCCCTGAGCGCCCGAGTAAAACGGCGCTGAAAAAGCAAGCGCACGATTTACAAAGCTTGGGGGACGAACTGGCCAAGCTGCCACCGCATCAACTATTGGGCATACCCATGAGTGATCGCCTGCGTGATAGTATTCAAGCGCTGCAAGCCACGCGCTCGCACGAGGGCCGGCGGCGCCAGCGGCAATATGTGGGCAAGCTGATGCGAAATGAAGAAATAGAGCCGCTGCGCGAAGGCTTGGCCAAGCTCAAATTAGGCTCGATGCAATCCACATTGTTGTTGCACCAAATTGAAGCCTGGCGAGCGCAACTATGCAGCCCCGAGGCCGATGGCCACCTCACACGCTTTTTACAAACCTATCCGCAAACCAATGCACAGCAGCTGCGCAGCCTGATTCGTGCGTGCCGAAAAGAAGCGGCCCTACCGCCTGAGCAACGACACGGCCGCAGCTGGCGTGAGCTGTTTCAAATGATCAAGGCGGTGATGAATGAGGTGCCCCTGAATTATTCATAAAAGTGTGGGGCTATTTGGTTCTGAAGTGAAAGTGGTCGGTGCCGGCATTGCGCCATATTTTATGATATTTTTCAATAAATATCAGTGACTTACGAATAATTCAGGGGCGACTAATTGGTCAACAAAATACCCTGCCCAAGCAACCTGTTAAGGTGCAAGTTATTGAGCATACCCATGGGGAAATGGAACTCCTGTATCACGGAAGATCATTACCATTCAAGACATTTGGCTGGCATAAAAAATATCAGCGGCGGCTGTGCTGCGTTTCAACACACGAGCACTTTCTGCTTCAAGCAATTTGATGAATATTTTGATCCACCAGTAGCTGCACTAAAGCGGTTTGGTGATGAATCACTGCATAGGTGTATCCTCCATTGCTCACGGTCGTGGTACTTGCAACATCCCACCCCTGTCCCACCAAGTCAAAGGTATCGCCTGCGTTACCATCTACGACAAATTGCTGTCGGTTGGTATTCGCAGCAGCTCCACCCCACGAACTAAAGGTATTGAATGGGCTTTGATCATCTGCGTCATGCAATTGCAGCAAATCATACAAACTCAGCCTGATGCTATTATTGCCGCTGCCTGTCAGGTCAAAACGCTCGATGCCCTTGATGCGCGTTGAAGCAATCTGCGTTAAGTCTAGGTTGTTATTTTCACCAACCAGGCGTAATGAATCGATACCCGAACCGCCATCAACCCGTGCCAGTTGCTGCGTATTCCCACCCAAGCCGAAGGCACTACTCAGTGCCAATAGGTTGTCCGCATTGAGATCAAAGAAATCATCACCGCGCCCGCCATACAACACATCTGCCCCACCATGGCCAATCAGGATATCGTTGCCATCACCCCCCACCAATGTTTCGGCTGCTGCCGTACCTGTAAGGGTATCGTCTGCGGATGTGCCCATTGCATCCACAGCACTTTCAGCAAAAGCACCTGTGGTTGACCCAAAAATCACATAGCTCCGACCTGCGTCGTTGATGCCATTGGGATCACTGTTCGCTGCCCCTACAATCAGGTCGGCTAGACCATCACCGTTCACATCACCAGCACTAGAAACGCTCCCCGATTGATCACTTACCGCCTGGCCATTCATCACAAAACCGCTCGTACCTAATGCTGCTAAATTGACTGCGCTGTTATCGATTTTGCCAAATACCACGTAGCTCCGGCCTGCATTGCTGATACCATTGGGGTCACTTAATCTTGCTCCCACGATCAGGTCGGCTAGGCCATCACCGTTGACATCACCCGCACTAGAAACATTAAAGCCTAAATTATCACCTGCTGCCTGACCATTCATCACAAAACCGCTCGTGCCTAATGCCGCCAAATGGATTGGGTTATTATCACTTTTACCAAATACGACATAGTTCCGGCCTGCATTGCTGATGCCATTGGGATCATTGTTTAGTGCCCCCACAATCAAATCAGCAAAGCCATCACCATTGACATCACCAGCACTAGAAACGCTATAGCCGCAATAATCACCTGCTGCCTCGCCGTTAAGAACAAAGCCACCAGTTCCTAATGCCCCCAAATTAATTGCGCTGAAATCCGTTCTGCCAAAAACCACATAACTGCGACCTGTATTCCCAGCAGGGGTAATTGCCCCTACAATCAGGTCGGTTAAGCCATCAGCGTTGACATCGCCTGCGCCAGAAACGCTCCAGCCCGAAAATTCATCTTTGACCGTACCATTGATCACAAAGCCGCTCGTACCTAATGCCGAAAAATAAATGGCGTTATTATCATTCTTACCAAATACCACATAGCTCTGGCCTGCATAGGACATACCATTAACGGAACTGGAGTGCGCCCCTACGATTATGTCGGGTAGACCATCGCCGTTGACATCACCAGCACCAGAAACACTCCAGCCCGATGCATCACGAGCGGCCCGGCCATTCATCACAAAACCGCTTATGCCTAACGCCGATAAATTGATTGTGCTGTTGTCGGTTTTGCCAAATACCACATAACTCTGGCCCGCATTGATCATACCATTGGGATCACTTAATCTTGCTCCTACAATCAGGTCAGATAGGCCATCGCCGTTAACATCTCCGACACTAGAAACACTAAAGCCCGATTGATCACCTTCGGCTTGACCATTTATCATAAAACCCTTTGTACCCAACACCGCCAAATTGATTACGCTGTTATCGGTTTGTCCAAATACCACATAGCTTCGACCTGCATCGTTGATGCCGTTGGGATTACCGCTGTATGCCCCTACTATCAGGTCGGCTAAGCCATCACCGTTGACATCGCCTGCACCAGAAACGCTCCAGCCCGACAAATCACCTGCGAGCTCACCTTCAATCACAAAACCACCCACACCTGCAGCCATTGCAGACAGCTCAATGGTGGGCGGTGGCATGACCACGCTGGTGGCTGTAGATGAGACGGTTTTGCTGCTGCCGAATTTGTCCGTATAAGTAGCAACTACGGTGATAGCTTTACCCACTTCATCTGGGGTTAGCGTGTAGGTACGTAAGATTGCACCGGTGATGGGGTTTCCATCGGCTTGCCACTGATAGGTAATGTCTGACACATCACCATCTGGGTCGGTAATGGCGCCTGCAGTGAGCATTTGGCTTTGCATAGCCTTGCCGCTGATATGGGCGATAGCGCCTAAATCATCGACATCCGCCACAGCGTCTGTAGATGCGGAAGTGACGGATTTGCTGCTACCGAATTTATCCATGTAAGTAGCGATTACGGTGATCGCTTTACCCACTTCGGCTTGAGTTAGCGTGTAGGTAGGTGAGTTTGCGTTAGTGATAGCAACACCATCGGCCTGCCACCGGTAGGTAATAGCCGTCACACCACCGACCGTATCGGTGATGGTGCCTGTGCTTAGCATTTCGCCTTGCCTAGCTGTGCCGCTGATGTTGGCTATGCGGCCCACGGTGGCAGCACTCAGAAGGGCTAATGCGGCTAATACGTCGGGCGCCAAGCCATCTAATTTATCATTATTTTTGGCTTCTTCAATTTCAGCTTGGACCGATGATGTTGCTTCAATAAGGGCAGCAGAAGGAATCAACGCCTGTCCTGCGACAATGGGTACTTTGGCAGCTTCCATCAACAGTACAGCGCCCAAATCAGCGCTCAAGCTTACCTTGTTATCTATAACCTGCACAGATTGGGCAAGCAACTGTAAGCTTTTACTCGTTGACAATTCGTGCTTATTCTCAAGCGTTGAAAGCACGGCCAATGCCATTCCGTATGGATTCGGATCGCTGACTTGCCCTGAATTATCAATTGCGAAGTTAACAGGCATACGGGCCAGATCCAGATCAGCTGTATCACCCAAAAAAACTCTTGCAATTTCTTTGTTAACACCCACAAAATCAATGTTTGTATTGATGGTATTCCGCACAAGATCTTCTATGCTCTTGTCACTGCCCACATTTAAAGCAACCTTGACAGCCAAGGTGCTTAATGGCGATATCGTGATGTCAATAGTAGATTCATGGGATGCGATTTCTGTTGCAACCCAAAGGTCAGATTCAATATCTTTTCCAACACCCGTGGCCTCATCCATGTAATCAGGCGCAGCGTCATTATCCTTCAGCCGAATTAAAACTTTCCCTTGATAATTGGAAGGAAACGTAATGGTAAATTGGCTGGTTTCACTATCATATTCACTATGAGCGCCATCGAGTTCCGTTCCGGTATCAGCTCTATAAATGAATACTTGCAAATCACCCGGGTTAGATAATAAAGGCCCTAATGCTGCTTTAACTACAATGGTTTTCTCTACCGTAAAAACCACAGGCGTGATGGGCGTGGGCGTGGGCGTGGGCGTGGGCGTGGGCGTGGGCGTGGGCGTGGGCGTGGGCGTGGGCGTGGGCGTGGGCGTGGGCGTGATGGGGGTAGGTGTGCTACTGCCGCCGCCACTCATACCACCCCCTATGCCCGCAGCAGCAACACCGAGGGCTAAAGCCGAAAGCAGTTTGAATGTAGAGTCATCATTATTGGAAAAAGTCGGATGATCATTGCTTACCTTACCAAACTCCCCTGTAGCTGGCGCGCTCAGGCTTTGTGGCGATGAATAGCCAACGTAATCATTTGCTCCAACAAAATCCGTGCTGGTATTTGATTTTGTTAATTCATGGTAAATGCTCGGCATATCCCCTGTGACAGACAACAAATGTTCGG
>JAUMCS010000024.1:799-34271 GCA_032122355.1 Burkholderiaceae bacterium | reverse complement strand
TTGCTCATTTGAACCAGATCCATGCAATGCCCCCCATCTTTCCAAGAGGACATTCTTATCTGGCGCATACCTACTTAAAAGCGGACATTTCTAAATTGCGGCCACAGAAGCTATTGCGCACATGTGAATCGGCTATAATTCGGCCTTAATTCCACACAAAGTGGATATTTAATTTTCATATTTAGGAACAAACATGGCTGTTCAGCAAAACAAAAAGTCGCCTTCCAAACGCGGCATGCACCGTTCGCACAATGCATTGGCTACCCCAGGCACCGCAATTGAACCCACCACTGGTGAAATCCATCTACGTCACCACATCAGCCCAACAGGTTTTTACCGTGGTCGTAAAGTTCTCAAGACAAAGGCTGACGCCTAAGCGTGTACCCCTACACCTTGTCAGATAACATCTGCCTAGCTGTAGATGTTATGGGGGGCGATCATGGCCCCAGCATCACCCTACCCGCTTGTTTCGCTTTCCTGAAAGCGCATCCTGAAGCTCACTTAATTTTAGTGGGTACTGAGCAAGCTTTAGCCCCCACCCTAAACTGGGAACGAACCAAGACGGTCGTGGCAACAGAGGTCGTTGCCATGGATGATGCTATTGAAATAGCCTTACGCAAAAAACGCGATTCTTCGATGCGCGTGGCTGTATCATTGCTCAAAACCGCTGAGCCCACCACAGTTCGCGAAAAGCCTAATGATTCAATGGCACCAGTTGCCCATGCTTGCGTTTCTGCTGGCAATACTGGCGCACTCATGGCCGTTTCACGCTACGTGCTGAAAACCTTAGAAGGCATAGACCGCCCTGCTATTGCGACGGTAATGCCCAACCGCAAAGGCGGCTACACCACCGTGCTTGATTTGGGTGCTAATGTCGACTGCACAGCCGAACACCTTTTGCAATTTGCGCACATGGGTAGTGCCTACGTATCAGCGACGGAGGGCCACGAGAACCCATCCATTGGCCTACTGAATATTGGTGAAGAAATCATCAAAGGCAATGAAGTCATTAAATCCACGGCTGAACTACTGCGTCAAGCGCACCAATTGAGCGCATTGAATTTTTACGGCAATGTCGAAGGCAATGACATTTTCAAAGGCACTACAAACGTAGTCGTTTGCGATGGCTTTGTGGGAAATGTTGCCCTCAAAACAGCCGAGGGCATTGCTTCTATGCTAGCGGATTTTATTCGACAAGAATTCAAACGCAATGCCTTTACCCAATTGGCTGCCATAGTTGCCATGCCAGTGCTTAAGCGCTTTAAAAACCGTGTTGATCATCGACGCTACAATGGTGCAGCGCTGTTAGGCCTAAAGGGGCTGGTATTCAAAAGTCACGGTTCAGCCGATGCCTATGCATTTGAGCAAGCACTCCATCGAGCCTACGATGCTGCACGCAACGGACTGCTGCAGCGCATACAACATCGAATGAATTCTGCAACACCCCATCCCTGCGAACAAACGCCATCATGATGACTTACAGCCGCATCATCAGCACGGGTAGTTACTTACCGCCTCAACGCCTGAGTAACGTCGAACTGGTTCAACGATTATCTGAAACTGGCGTTGAAACCTCGCACGATTGGATTGTAGAACGCACAGGTATAGAAGCTCGCCACTTTGCACAAACCCATGAAACTTGCAGCGAGCTTGCCCTGAACGCTGCGCGCAATGCCCTTAATCAGGCTCAAATTGATGCACAAAGTATCGATCTCATCATCGTGGCGACATCCACCCCCGATATGGTGTTCCCATCCACCGCTGCAATCCTGCAAGGCAAGTTAGGAATCACCAATCATTGTGCAGCATTTGATGTCCAAGCAGTGTGCTCTGGGTTTGTTTACGCCCTGAGCGTGGCAGATGCCCTCATACGCACCGGATCAGCTCGTCGCGCACTGGTTGTGGGCTCAGAAGTTTTTTCGCGCCTCATTGATTTCACCGACCGAACCACCTGCGTTCTATTTGGTGATGGCGCTGGTGCAGTCATTCTTGAAGCATCAGACACGCCAGGCATACATGCTACGCAAATGCACGCCAATGGCCAGCATAGCGGCATTTTGTGCGTTCCAGGCTCTATCAGTGGTGGCGCACTTCTGGGCAATCCCTACCTTCACATGGATGGGCAAGCCGTATTCAAACTGGCAGTCAGCGTGCTGGCCGATGTGGCACAACAAACATTGGTAAAAGCGGGTTTTGGCCCTAATCCACAGCCTAGTGAACTCATTGACTTTCTCATTCCACACCAGGCCAATATTCGCATCATGCAAAGCACGTCCAAAAAACTGGGTTTACGCGCAGAACAAACCATCATCACCGTTGACCAGCATGGCAACACTTCAGCCGCATCCATCCCCTTAGCGCTTGACCACGCCGTTCGCGCAGGACGCATCAAAAAAGGGCATCGCATCATGCTCGAAGGTGTTGGCGGCGGATTCACCTGGGGTGCAGCTTATCTTACTTTCTAAAATCATGAAACCATTTGCTTTTGTTTTTCCAGGCCAAGGCTCACAATCTGTTGGTATGCTGAATGCATGGGGTGATCACCCCGCGGTTAAAACAACCCTAGCAGAAGCCTCTGAGGCGCTGAGCGAAGATATGGCTGCGCTCATACAAGAAGGCCCAAAAGAACAACTTGATCTAACCACTAACACTCAACCTGCGATGCTCACCGCCGCTATTGCTTGCTACCGCGCATGGTTAGCTGAGGGTGGCACGCCTCCCACCGTCGTTGCAGGGCATTCTTTAGGTGAGTACACGGCCTTAGTGGCTGCAGGCTCACTTACACTGGCACAAGCCGCCCCACTGGTGCGCTTGCGTGCCCAAGCCATGCAAAATGCAGTACCTGTGGGGAAAGGCGCGATGGCCGCCATTCTAGGGCTAGACGCACATACAATCGTACAGGGTTGCCAGCAGATAAGTACCACTGAGGAAATCGTAGAAGCCGTTAATTTCAACGATCCCAAACAAACTGTCATTGCAGGCACTACAGCAGGTGTGAATGCAGCCTGTGAGCACCTCAAACAACAAGGCGCCAAACGCGCTTTGGTATTACCGGTTTCGGCACCGTTTCATTCCCGCTTAATGAAACCGGCAGCAGAACAACTGCGTGAGGCATTAGCAAAAACCACCTTGCTCTCACCTAAAATCAAGGTCATTAACAATATCGACGTCAATGACCCCACCGACCCCGACACTATCAAAGATGCCCTCTACCGTCAGGCCTTTGGCCCCGTTCGCTGGACAGAGGTGATCATGAAAATGCGCGTCTTAGGCTTATCTTATATTTTAGAGTGCGGGCCAGGAAAAGCGCTCTCAGGCATGGTCAAACGCATTGATGCCGATTTGCAAACTATGAGTATTTCTGATCCAACCACACTCGCCCAAGCTCAGGAGTTATTAGCATGAGTCATGCATCAATTAACGCAATGCTAAACACCCAAGTTGCTTTGGTTACAGGTGCCTCACGCGGTATCGGCAAATCTATTGCGCTGTCGCTTGCGCTCCGCGGGGTCAAGGTCATTGGTACCGCAACCAGTACTGAAGGCGCTGAAAAAATCACGGAACTACTAAGCCCCTTCCATGGCTGGGGTGTTGCATTAAATGTCAATGATGGCCAAGCTGTTGATACCTGCGTTGAAACCATCATCAAAACGTGTGGCGCCTTGCATATTTTGGTCAATAATGCGGGTATTACACGCGACACACTAGCCATGCGCATGAAAGACGAAGATTGGGATGCCGTACTTGACACCAACTTGAAGGCTGTTTTCCGAACCAGTCGGGCTGTGATGCGCCCTATGATGAAACAACGTTATGGGCGTATTATCAACATTACATCTGTAGTAGGTAGTTTAGGCAACCCCGGACAAGCCAATTACGCGGCGGCCAAAGCAGGTGTAGCAGGAATGACTCGCGCACTTGCACGAGAACTGGGCAGCCGGCAAATTACAGTGAATTGTATTGCTCCCGGCTTCATTGCCACTGACATGACTGAAACCTTACCAGAAGCCCAAAAAACCGCCCTACTGCAACAAATCCCAGTCGGTCGCCTTGGTAGCCCTGATGAGATTGCCCATGCCGTGCTATTTCTAGCCTCACCCGATTCTGGTTACATTACTGGAACCGAACTCCATGTTAACGGCGGTATGCTAATGAATTGAATTCCGATATGGCCCGATCGGCGCTAAGCAATTGTCTCGTTGTAAAAAACGAGGCGATTGTGAAGTAAAATCCGGGACGTGTAAACAACACCCTTTGGGGAAAACATGAGCGATATTGAATCACGCGTCAAAAAAATCATAGCTGAACAACTCGGTGTAGCCGAAGCAGATGTCACCAACGAAAAAGCCTTTGTGGCTGATTTGGGTGCTGACTCATTGGATACCGTTGAACTGGTCATGGCACTGGAAGATGAGTTTGGAATGGAAATTCCAGATGAAGAAGCCGAAAAAATCACCACAGTTCAATTGGCTATTGACTACGCCTTAGCAAATCAAAAAGCTTGAGTTTAGGCATGTCGCGGCGCAAGGTAGTTGTCACTGGCCTCGGGCATATTAGCCCTGTGGGCAATAACGTTGCACAAGGTTGGGAAAGCTTATTGGCTGGCAGATCCGGCATAGCCAAAATCACCCGCTTTGATGCGTCTGATTTAGCTTGTCACTTTGCGGGTGAAGTCAAGGGATTTGATATCTCCGAGTACATACCCGCCAAAGAAGCTCGGCACATGGATACTTTTATCCATTATGGTCTTGCTGCTGCCATCCAAGCCATATCAGATGCGGGCTTACCTTCCAAGAATGAACTCACGGAAGAGCAGGCTGAACGTATTGGAGTGATGGTGGGCTCAGGCATTGGGGGCTTACCCATGATTGAGCAAACTCAAAAAGACTACCTTGAAAGAGGCCCTCGTCGCATTTCTCCGTTCTTTGTGCCCGCATCCATCATCAACATGATTTCGGGCCACATCTCTATTTTGCACGGCTATACCGGCCCCAACCTTTCAGTTGTTACTGCCTGTACCACCGGTCTGCACTGCATTGGTCAGGCAGCTCGCATGATTGAATACGGCGACGTGGATGTCATGATTGCAGGTGGAGCCGAGAGCACTGTCTCTCCTTTAGGTATTGGTGGTTTTGCAGCCGCTCGAGCGCTATCTACGCGTAACGATGATCCAGCCACGGCTTCACGCCCATGGGATCGAGACCGTGACGGTTTTGTTCTAGGAGAAGGTGCCGGAGTTATGGTACTCGAATCCTATGAACATGCCAAAGCACGTGGAGCGCGCATCTATGCTGAACTCGCTGGATTTGGCATGGGGGGCGATGCCTACCATATGACAGCACCTAATGTGGATGGCCCTAAGCGTGCTATCAAAGCCGCATTACGGAATGCACAGTGTAACGCAGACGAAATAAATTACATCAATGCCCATGGAACATCCACACCACTGGGTGATGTGAACGAAACCAATGCCATCAAACTTGCACTGGGTGATCATGCCAACAAGGTCGTGATAAGCTCTACCAAGTCGATGACCGGACATTTATTGGGTGGAGCTGGCGGTATAGAGTCTGTATTCACGGTACTGGCGCTACATCATCAAATAGCCCCACCGACCATCAACATACTCAACCCAGATCCAGAATGCAACCTAGACTACTGCGCTGGAATTGCCCGACCGATGAGAATGAATTTCGCCATCAAAAATAATTTTGGCTTCGGTGGTACAAATGGCTCTGTAGTATTCAAACGCATCTGATTCTTTATCCACCCATCGGTTCGGAGGTTTCAAATGGCTCTATCTCATCAAGCCTCGCACGCCAAGGCGCTCGCAGCCAAGTGCGCTCGACTGGTCTCTATCGTCATATTGGGCTCTCAACTGACTATCACTCAAGCCCAACAACCGACCCTACAATTACCTGACTTCACACAGTTGGTTGAGCGTGTCGGCCCGAGTGTGGTGAACATTCGCATCATGGAACGAATGAATAAAAACGCTCGCACTGAAGTCGATCCCCAAATCGAGGAATTGTTTCGTCGCTTTGGACTTCCGATGCCACCCATCCCGGGCGCACCCAATTCCAATAAACCCAATACCCCACGAAACGCCAAACCGGCCCCATCCGATGATGAACCCCAGCAGCGTGGTGTAGGATCAGGCTTTATTTTTGGTACAGATGGGTACGTCATGACCAACGCCCATGTGGTCAAAGGAGCCGATGAAGTCTTAGTTACCCTCACTGATAAACGAGAGTACAAAGCCAAAATTGTTGGACTGGACAGTCGCACAGATGTAGCTGTCGTAAAAATTGACACCACTGGCCTTCCTGCGGTGAAAATTGGCGACACATCTCGCCTAAAGGTGGGTGAGTGGGTTATGGCCATTGGCTCTCCGTTTGGCCTTGACAATACAGTAACCGCAGGCATTGTCAGCGCCAAGGCAAGAGACACCGGTGAGTTTTTACCTTTCATTCAAACCGATGTAGCCATCAATCCTGGCAATTCAGGCGGGCCGTTACTGAATTTGCGCGGCGAAGTAGTAGGCATTAATTCCCAAATTTATAGCCGCTCAGGTGGCTTTATGGGTATATCCTTTGCTATTCCAATTGATGAAGCCATGCGTGTTGCAGACCAACTCCGCAGCAATGGCAAAGTCACCCGTGGTCGCATAGGAATACAAATTGATAACGTCAGCAAGGAACTCGCTCAATCTATTGGCCTATCCAAACCCGCAGGAGCACTCGTCAGGTCCGTAGAGGCAGGCAGCCCTGCTGAAAAAGCCGGAATTGAAGCCGGCGACATTGTTCTAAAAGTAGACGGGAAAGCAGTTGAAAAAGCTGGAGACTTATCCCGCATGATTGGCAACATCAAACCCGGAGCAAAAACCACCTTGCAAGTTCATCGCCGCGGTGCGCTTAAGGACATTACCAGCCAAATCGGCGAATTTGAATCTGAAGATGCCCCTAAATCGGGTAAAGCAGAGGATAAAAAAGGCTCTGAGGGCAAATCGACATTATTAGGAATGAGCATCACCGATTTAACTGACACGCAAAAAAGAGATCTCAAGCTCAAAGGCGGCGTTATCATAGAATCAATTGACGCACCCGCATCACAGGCCGGTCTGCGCGAGGGGGATGTCATCCTATCGATTGAAAATGCTGAAATTTTGGATAGCAAACAGCTCTCGGCCATTACTTCCAAGCTAGACACGAGCAAGCCTGTGCGGGTACTCGCCAGACGAGGTGATTGGGTCAACTATCACATTATTCGTCCAAAACCTTAAAACCTCAGGGTTAAGCCAATAATAATAGTATATTTCAGCTGTTTCCGGTACAATCAAACCCCAACAAGCAGTTACCATTTGTTTTGTTGATTAGCGCGTCTGAGGTTTGACGCGCTTTTTTTTATCTCATGAAAAACATACGAAACTTCTCCATCATTGCCCACATCGATCACGGCAAAAGCACTCTGGCTGATCGCATTATTCAACGCTGCGGGGGTCTGTCAGACCGCGAAATGGAAGCTCAAGTCCTCGACTCGATGGATATTGAGCGTGAACGGGGTATCACCATCAAAGCCCAAACTGCTGCCTTGCAATATGTTGCACGGAATGGCCAAACCTACAACCTCAATTTGATTGATACGCCGGGACACGTTGACTTTTCCTATGAAGTCAGCCGTTCTTTGAGTGCCTGTGAAGGCGCATTACTGGTGGTGGATGCCAGTCAGGGGGTTGAGGCCCAAACGGTTGCCAATTGCTACACAGCACTTGACTTAGGTGTGGAAGTCATACCTGTCTTGAATAAGATGGATTTACCCCAGGCCAACCCGGATCAAGCCAAAGAAGAAATTGAGGATGTTATTGGCATTGACGCATCCAACGCCATTCCCTGTTCAGCCAAAACGGGCATGGGCATAGACGAAATTCTCGAGGCCATCATCAGCAATATGCCGCCGCCCCAAGGAGTGACGGACGCACCGCCGAGAGCCATGATTATTGATGCTTGGTTCGATAACTACGTGGGCGTAGTGATGCTGGTACGAGTCGTCGATGGCCAACTCAACAAAGGTGACCGTATTCGTTTAATGGCAACCAATAGCGTATACCCCATTGAACATATGGGTGTTTTTACCCCAAAAAGCACTAACCGTACGGAACTGAAGGGCGGTGAAGTCGGTTTCATTATTGCCGGCATCAAAGAATTGGCCGCCGCCAAAGTAGGGGATACAGTCACGCTGGAAAAAAAGCTACCTAACAATTGGGGGCCTGCCCAAACCCCTCTGCCCGGTTTTAAAGAAATACAACCACAAGTGTTTGCCGGTCTTTATCCTACCGAAGCCAGTGAGTATGATCAACTCAGAGATGCACTTGAAAAGCTCAAGCTCAACGACAGTGCTCTACGCTACGAACCTGAAGTGAGTCAAGCCTTAGGATTTGGATTTCGATGTGGTTTTTTAGGCTTATTGCACATGGAAATTGTGCAAGAGCGCTTAGAGCGTGAATTTGATCAAGACCTTGTAACCACTGCACCCAGCGTGGTGTACGAAGTTGTTCTCAATGACAACACCATCATACCGGTTGAGAACCCAAGCAAAATGCCGGATCTCGGACGCATTCTGGAAATTCGCGAACCCATTGTAACCGTGCACTTGTATATGCCTCAGGATTACGTTGGCACTGTGATGACCTTATGCAATGCCAAACGCGGAATACAACTCAACATGGCTTATCACGGCAAGCAAGTGATGCTCACTTATGAGTTGCCTTTGGCAGAAATTGTTCTTGATTTCTTCGACAAACTCAAAAGTGCCACCCGAGGCTATGCCTCTATGGATTATGAATTCAAAGAATATCGACCTGCCGATGTAGTGAAAGTAGACATCCTTATCAATGGTGACAAGGTTGACCCCTTAGCCATGATTGTACATAGAGGCCAAAGCCAGTATCGAGGCAGAGCCGTGGCCGCCAAAATGCGCGAGCAAATTCCAAGGCAGATGTATGATGTAGCTATTCAAGCTGCTATTGGGGCCAATATTATTGCGCGTGAAAACATCAAGGCTTTGCGCAAAAACGTTTTAGCTAAATGTTACGGTGGTGATATCACCCGCAAACGCAAACTACTAGAAAAACAAAAAGCGGGCAAAAAGCGTATGAAACAAATTGGCTCCGTAGAAGTACCCCAAGAGGCTTTCCTCGCAATTTTACAGGTGGACGAATGACCCTAAATAGATATTCATCCGTGGCTCAGACCATGGCTTTTTTCGCTGGAATTACCTATGCGGTCATGGCCGTCTACTTAACCGGCTGGTGGCTTGATGCTTGGATCGGTGATCTCAACATCATGATGTTGCTCATGACGTTAATTACATTCATTTACTGGGTAGCAGAACGCGGGTATTTTCTGCCACAGCGCAGGCGGGCAGCTGAAGCCATTAAGCATCAACTTCAAACGGAAAATGAAGAAAAGCAAAGATTAGGCGTACCCTTAGCTGATACAACATCCCAGGATGAACGTATCTATCATGCCTTGAATCAGCCCTGGTGGCTCGATTGGACTGCGGGTTTGTTTCCTGTCATTGCTATCGTGTTTTTTTTACGATCTTTCGTTTATGAACCTTTCAAAATCCCATCAGGTTCTATGTACCCCACCTTAGAAGTAGGTGATTTTATTTTAGTGAGTAAGTTTCACTACGGTATGCGCTTGCCCATTACGAATACCAAGATATTTGAAAACCACACTGTAAAAAGAGGCGACCCCCTGGTATTTCAGTACCCCCTCAACACCAAAATTAACTATATCAAACGTGTGGTGGGTTTACCGGGTGATGAGGTTTCCTACCTTAACAAAAAAATTGTGATCAACGGCAAAGCCATCTATACCGAACCAATGCCCGACTACTACAATGAGGATAGTCTGAGATACTCGCAACAATTTCGTGAGCATCTGGGTGCACTACCCAACCGAGTTCTGAACGATAAAGGAATCCCTGCCTACATCCCCAGCTCTATGGCAAATAACGCCGCAGAGCATTGCCGCTACAGCGTGGAAGGTGTTGTCTGCATAGTCCCCCCCGGCCATTATTTTGTGCTCGGTGACAATCGCGATAATTCTCAAGACTCACGTTATTGGGGCTTTGTTCCTGAAGAAAATGTCGTGGGCAAACCGGTTTTGATCTGGATGCATTTTGGCAAATTCAGCCGAATTGGAGCTTTGTATTGAAGCGATACTCCCTACCCTTGAGTAACTCGTTACAGGCTCTTCAATCGAGTTTAGGCTACGAATTTAAGAACCCTGATTTGTTGTTGCGAGCGCTTACACACCGAAGTTTCGGACTTGATAACAATGAACGGCTTGAGTTCTTGGGAGATAGTGTGCTGGGAACCGCCATCTCCACCTTGGTATATGACCATTTCACCAACCATGATGAAGGTGATCTCTCTCGCATCCGTGCTCACCTAGTTCGTGAAGAAAGCCTGCATGCCATAGCCCAAGAGCTAGCCCTGCCCGACCTTATTCGTTTGTCTGAAGGAGAAGCCCGGGATGGAGGAAGATTACGGGCCTCCATACTGGCTGATGCCTATGAGGCTATTATTGGGGCCATATACTTGGACGGTGGATTCACGCCTGCTTTTGAATCCGTACGCAAGAAATTCCATACTTGGATCACTCAATCCGATTTGAGCACTTGGACCAAAGATGCCAAAACAGCTTTACAAGAGTGGTTACAAGCACGAAAACTTCCAACACCCATTTATCGCATCGTAGGCACTACTGGCCAAGCACATGCACAAACCTTTGAAGTCGAGTGCGTGATCTCTACCTTATCCCTGAGCCAGACAGCATTTGGGCGATCTCGCCGTGCAGCCGAACAACTGGCTGCCAAAGCCATGATTGATTTACTCAAAGCCAATGATCAACCCGGAGGACCACTACGATCATGAAACGCTGTGGACTGATTGCCATTGTGGGTCGCCCTAATGTGGGCAAAAGCACCTTACTCAATGGGCTCGTAGGCCAAAAAGTCAGTATTACCTCCGACAAAGCACAAACCACGCGACACCGCATTACAGGTGTACGGTCCTTGAAAGAGCCTGACCACGATGGGGGTAGCCAATTTGTATTTGTGGATACTCCTGGCTTTCAAACTAGGCATGCGAATGCACTTAATCGTACGTTGAATAGAACCGTGCGCAGCGTTTTATCAGATGTCGATGCGGTATGCTTTGTTGTAGAAGCGGGTCGTTTTTTCCCCGATGATGAAAAAGTTTTAAGCCTGCTACCCGAAGATAAACCCATTATCTTGATAGCAAATAAAGTAGATCAAACTTCCGATCGGGAAGCTTTACTGAACTGGCTCAAAAGCATGCAAGAAAAGTATGCTTTTGCCGAATTTGTTCCACTATCTGCCCGTAAAAAAACCGATACAACAAGGCTATTACGTATACTTGAGCCTCACTTACCTGTGCAAGACTGGTTCTACGATGAAGATGCGTTGACCGATCGAAGCGAACGCTTCTTGGTGAGTGAAATTATCAGAGAAAAGCTATTTCGCTTGACAGGAGATGAACTACCCTACAGCTGTACGGTAGTGATAGACCGGTATGAAGAAGAAGGACGCCTGCGCCGTATCAGTGCCAGTATTGTTGTGGACCGTGATGCACATAAAGGCATGATCATTGGTCAAGGAGGCGAGCGACTTAAGCGTATAGGTAGCCAAGCTCGTCAAGATCTTGAGCCCCTGCTTGACGCTAAGGTATTTCTAGAACTCTGGGTCAAAGTGCGTTCGGGTTGGGCAGATGCTGAAGAGCACTTGCGCTCTTATGGCTACGAATAAGTCCGCTCGGCGCGGTAGCGAGCCCCTTGAAGCTTTTGTATTGCACAGCTACAACTGGAGCGAAACTAGCCTTATATTAGAGGTATTGACACGTGAATTGGGGCGATTGACTGTGGCCGCCAAAGGTGCCAAGCGTCCCTATTCTCAGTTGCGTAGTGTTCTGCGTCCCTTCCAACGTATTCAAATGCAACTCAACCGTGGCACCACATCAGCCAGCACCACGAACATTCATGTGCTGCGACAGGCCGAATGGATGGGTAGCTCTCATATTTTGATGGGTGAAAGGCTATTCAGTGGTTTTTATTTAAATGAGCTTTTGCTTAAATTTTTACCTCATGAGGAGCCCCACGAGCGTCTTTTCGAGACCTATGCCTCTACGTTACATGAACTGACTCAAGCCTCTACTGAATCCGAATTTCAATCATGGCTTAGATCTTTTGAATTTCGCTTACTGCGTGAAATGGGTCATCTTCCCGATTTATCGCTGGAAACCTTATCGAATCAACCCATATTGAAGGACAAGTTTTATGCTTTGAACCCTGAACTTGGCCTGACAACTGAAGAGCCTAACCGGTCTAAATATTGTGAGCGATCGGATACGCAGCTACCTGGTTATTTTTGGTTAGCACTGGAAGATGCCTTACAACAAGGTTCTAGGGAAGCGCTCCAGTTGACCTGTCTGCCCTACTTACAGTTCATCAAAAGCATCACGCGAATCTGGATTCAAACTCATCTAGGACCTTGCTCATTACATTCACGTGATGTTTATACTGATGTTCTTCACTTTCACGAAACCAGCCGTACTTTGCTATGAATCCTTTGATGGCACTACTGACAGAAAATTCGCATCGCTCTAACCATACCGCCTTATCCGTTAATCTCAACAAGATTGCCTGGCTTCGTAACAGCCGCCATCATGACATTCCCAATGTGTGTAAGGCGGCCTTGACCTGCCTGCAAGCAGGTGCGCAGGGTATTACCGTCCACCCTCGCCCCGATCAACGCCACATCCGACCGCAGGATGTCTGGGATCTCTGCCATTTGCTACAAGAATGGCCACAGGCTGAATTCAATATCGAAGGCAACCCCATGCACAACTTGATGGAATTGGCCCATCAGGCGCGCCCGCATCAAGTCACCTTTGTACCTGACTCAGTTGATCAACTCACCAGCGACCATGGCTGGCAACTACCGGATGATATCGACCAACTGAAACCCTATATTCAGCAAGCAAAAAATCTAGGCTTAAGGGTAAGTTTATTCATGGATGCAGACCCTAACTTGATGCCCTATGTGCGCCAAGCAGGTGCAGATCGCGTGGAATTGTATACGGAATCGTATGCACAAGCCCATGCAAATGGCCAGGCCCAAAATGAACTTCGGCGCTATGCTGCAGCAGCTCAATCAGCGCTAGCTTGCGGCTTAGAAGTTAATGCAGGACATGATTTAAATCTGTCCAATCTAACAGAATTTCTTGGCGCGGTTCCAGGAATAAGTGAAGTATCGATTGGTCATGCCTTAGTGGCCGATGCCTTGGAGCATGGTTTAAGTGCAACCGTGAAAGCCTACTTACGAGCAATTCAAATGGCCGGAGTTGTAAATTGATATATGGCGTGGGAACCGATTTATGCGACATACGCAGAATGAGTGCTTTCTTTGATCGGCGCGGGCTGCAACTCGCTCACAAAATTCTAAGGCCCAACGAATTTTCTGAGTTTGAAACACGTCAACATCAAGCGCGTACACGTGCAGTACAGTTTCTTGCATCACGATTTGCCGCTAAAGAGGCATTATCCAAAGCCATGGGGCAAGGATTTAGGCCCCCCATGTCCTGGCAAGCTTGTGAAATTCTTCCCGATGGTAACGGTAAACCCATCTTGGTATTGCACGACAAACTTGAAGCTTGGTTTGATCAGAGGCAGCTGCGGGCACACATCAGCTTAACCGATGAACACAACTATGCACTGGCTTTTGTGGTGATTGAGTGCCAATCCACACCACAATCCGATTAACATAGATTTTTTATTGATGCTTTCGTTATGATGAAACATAGCCCCGTCATTATTGATATAGCCGGCACCCAACTCACTGCCGTCGATCGTCGCCGTTTGCGCCATCCCTTAACAGGTGGTTTAATTTTGTTTGGCCGCAATTGGGTTGACCGCCAGCAACTCTGCGATTTAACCGCAGAAATCAAATCGGTTCGACCTGATTTGCTGGTATGCGTCGATCACGAAGGGGGACGTGTACAGCGCTTCAAAACCGATGGTTTCACCCACTTACCTTCTATGCGAAGCATAGGTGACCGTTGGATACGAGACACACATCATCAACCCGGATCTGGTGCTATGCAAGCCATACGCTATGCCGTGGCCGCGGGTTATATTTTGGGAGCAGAATTACATAGTTGCGGAGTGGATCTCAGCTTTACACCCATACTCGATTTAGATTATGGTGAAAGTACAGTGATTGGTGACCGAGCCTTCCATTCGGACCCACGCGTGGTCACGCTATTAGCGCAAGCACTAATGCAGGGTCTCATGCAAGCTGGCCTAAAAAATTGTGGCAAGCATTTCCCAGGACATGGTTACGTACAGGCCGACAGCCACACCGATGTACCCATCGATCATCGTACCTTGTCAAGTATCATACAAGCGGATTGCAAACCCTACGAATGGCTCAACACCACCTTAGCGAGTATCATGCCTGCTCATGTGATTTATCCTGAAGTTGACAAATACCCTGCGGGATTTTCAGCGAAATGGCTGCAAAACATTCTTCGGCAAAAACTGCAATTTCAAGGCGCTATATTCAGTGATGATCTGAGCATGGAAGGTGCTAGACACTTGCCCTCGCATGAGGGGCAATTAACATATACCCAGGCGGCCATACTGGCATTGAAAGCAGGCTGCGACATGGTATTGCTATGCAATCAAAGTTTGGGTGATGGGCAAGCAGTGGATGATTTGCTGGATGAATTGTATGTTGGTGTACAACAAAATGCTTGGATAGCCGACCCACAAAGCGAATCAAGACGGCTCCATTTAATTCCCACAAACAACAGACCCCGCTGGAATGACTTATTGGCAAGCACCGCTTACCAGCAAGCCAAGCATATTTTGGTAACTGAATGATCAGTTTCAGTGCACCCTAAACCCCAATTCACCCCAGATTTGTAACAAAAAACTCGTTTCTTGAAAATTACAGCAACATCATCTCAAAAATAAAGATTTAAAGCATTACCATACTCTTACCAACAACAAAACGAATATCGATAAGCGTCGATTCGCAATTTCCAAACTCAAAACATTCATTTTTTTCTGGAGAAAACATAATGGCAACTGCAAAAAAAACAACCGCTACCGCATCCACACCGGCTGCTAAACGTAGCCCCAATGCTGCTTTCATGAAGGCCCTCAACATTTCTGATGCGCTTGCAGCAGTCATTGGCAAGGGCCCCTATCCCCGTACCGAAGTCACCAAAAAAGTTTGGGACTATATCAAGGCTAACAATCTGCAGGATGCTGCGAACAAGCGCATGATCAATGCTGATGACAAACTGAAAGTGATTTTCAACAAACCACAAGTGTCAATGTTTGAAATGACCAAGCTCATCAGTGCTCATCTCAAGTAATTGCAACAGTAATCAAAAAACCGGCCTACGCCGGTTTTTTTTCACCCGAAGTCGTATTTAAATGTCGATAGTCAAAAAATGTTCGCGGTAGTAGCGCAACTCTTCAATCGATTCTAGTATGTCAGCCAGCGCTGTGTGAGCTTGAGCCTTTTTAAATCCTGCCAAAATTGCTGGCTTCCACCGTCGGGCGAGCTCTTTAAGAGTGCTGACATCCAAATTACGGTAATGAAAGTAAGACTCCAATCGAGGCATGTAGTTAGCTAAAAACCGCCGGTCCTGACAAATGGAGTTACCACACATAGGGCTTTTCCCTTTAGGTACATATTTCTTTATCCAGTCCAGCACAAACTTCTCTGCATCCTCCTCTGACACATCCGATTCCAGTACCCGATGAATTAGCCCACTACGTCCGTGCGTACCCTTGTTCCAGGCATCCATCTTGTCAAGTACACTAGCAGGTTGAAGCACAGCAAACACCGGCCCTTGAACAAAAAATTCAAGGTGTGCATCTGTTACTACCACGGCAATTTCCAGAATTCGATCCTGACTAGGATTCAATCCAGTCATTTCCAAATCAACCCAAATTAGATTATCATCACGAGATTCAAGCGTTAGATTTTCAATCATCAAGGTTCTCTCGTAAAAAATTTTTATTTTAAAAGATAAAACCTTTAAAAACCGTCACCAATTAAAATGAACATCATTATAGATAACATCAGTATCATCTTGTTTGCACTCATGGTATTGGGCATTCTCGCCCACTTATGCAAGGCGGTCATTTTTTATGGCCAGATCAAAACCATAGATGCCGGATTGAGTCAATTTCTTTCCAAATTCAATCAAGATGCTCCTGATGAAGAAGAATTTTTAATTTATACAAATGAAATTCGCCGCCTTGCTTTAAAAATAATTCAAATTTTTATAGCTCTGACCCTAATTACCTTCATGACATATTTTGGTTGGGTAAACTTGATTAATGAATTATCCCATCAATATATTTATACTCGCATCCAATCAAGCTTAGGCTCTGCTCTGTACGAAACCACCATCATCAATTTATTTATTTTAATTTTCATATCATTCACACACATAGTACAATTTCCATTAGCAAAGGTTGAAGAAACCCAAGCCCCAAATACAGGAATTATAAAAAACTATTTCATTAAAATAACAGCATCCTCGATTGTTATTCAGCTAATTCTAACGCCTATATTCCTAATCTCATATCAAATCAGCAACTTTTGGATTTGGATATTATCCAGTATTATTGGATTTAAATTAATTACAGAATGGCTTATACCTGAATTTATCAAACCGCTAATCAACAAAAAGTATTTACCCGAACCCGAACTTAGCGTTCGCATAGCCGAATTATTCAATAAAGTTGGATCAACTCTGATAAAAGTATATATAACTGAAGCATCACAAGAAATTAAGCCCGAAAACCCAATTCGCATTACTGGTGGGGAAAAATCAAAAATCGTTCTAATTTCAAATTACATAA
This sequence comes from Burkholderiaceae bacterium, assembly GCA_032122355.1. Lineage (GTDB taxonomy): Bacteria > Pseudomonadota > Gammaproteobacteria > Burkholderiales > Burkholderiaceae_C > RFTU01. The sequence goes on along the minus strand of JAUMCS010000024.1, from coordinate 17,298 downwards.
TCGATAAACTAAATCCAGACGAAATCGTTTGCCTTGTTGCTGCCGAACTCGCACAAGTCCAATACAAACATCGACTACTGTCATTAATAACTAGCTCACTGATTTGGATCATCTTTTTCTTCCTAGGCACTGAAATCATTAATAAACCATACATCTATCAAATGCTCAATTTTCATATAATAACAGACACCCCAAAAACAGGATTATATATATGCGCCTTTTTCTTGATTCTACTTATTTTCATCCCATTTATTGAATGCATCAAAAATTACTTTATACGGATGCAGGTTTTTAAAATCGATAGTTATGTCGCGCAATACTGCGACCCCAGACTAATTTTCGAGACCAGTAAAAAATTAAGCACTGATAAAACACAATATTTACCAAGTTTGGCATCCTACTCTAAATTATTTAGGCAGACCCCATCCATTGAAGAAAGAAAATTGGCTCTGAACCTTCAATCCAATGATATTATTTTATAGACTGGTACCCCCCCTTGACTAATAATATACACTTGAACGCTCGTGTAGTTGCTGGATATGGACGAAACTTTCTCATTGAAAATATCCATGGTGATCGTTTTCTTGCTTACCCTCGCGGTAAAAAAAGCAACTGCGTGGTTGGTGACTTTATAGAATATACGAATACAGAAGATAGTCACTCAGCGGAAGCGGTTATTAATACAATATTACCCCGGACTAATTTACTCTTACGCCAAGACCAGATGCGGACTAAATATTTCGCATCCAATGTTGATCAAGTAATATTTCTAGTCTCATGCTTTCCTGCCTTGAATGAATCGCAATTATCCAGAGCACTCATCGCCTGCGAGCAAGCGCATATTCCCTCTCAAATATTTTTTAACAAAATTGATCTACCTGGCTACACAGAAACCAAAGCACAACTTACACCGTACTATCAGATGGGCATACCCATCACGGAAATCTCTATTAAAACTGACAGCTCGCGAGCAAGAGAACGTATCCAGCCCATTTTGAACAACAAAATTAGCCTGGTGATAGGCCCTAGTGGCAGCGGAAAAAGCTCCTTGCTGAATTTAATGGTACCGCATGCACATGCATCTGTGGCTGAAGTATCCCATGCACTCCAGTCAGGACGTCACACAACAACCAGCACAACCCTTTACTGGTTAGATAGTCAACGTCAAAGTGGTTTGGTTGATTCACCTGGATTTCAGGAATTCGGACTCCAACAAATACAACCCGCCGAACTCGCGGGCCTGATGCTGGACATAAGGTCGTTCTTAGGCGGCTGCCGTTTCTACAACTGCACGCACAGACATGAGCCTCATTGCAGCGTGAATCAGGCATACCAAGATGGAAAAATATCCCAAAATCGTCTGGATATTTACCGATCCATATATGACGAAATTTCCACCCAGAAATGGTAATTTACTTAACCTCTTTTTTTACTAACCGACTTTATGCTCGCCTATCGACACGCATTCCACGCCGGTAATCACGGTGATGTACTCAAGCACTGGATACTGATTCAGGTATTACGCTACATGGCTGAAAAAGCCAAGGGCTATATGCTAATTGACACCCATGCCGGAGCCGGAGGCTATTCTCTGCAAGGGCGGTATGCAAACCAGAAGGCTGAATTCGAGAATGGTATCGCCAAACTGTGGGGCTATCCTGATACTCTACCCCAAAGCATTCAGGATTATGTGGAGCTCGTTCGGCATTTCAACGGTGGCGATGGTGCTCAATTAACGCAATATCCGGGCTCTCCAGCCCTGGCGCGTCACCTGATGCGGGATGTGGACACTCTGCATGCTTATGAACTCCATCCAACTGATGAGCGCATTTTGCGGAGTTTCTTATCCGATCAACCCCACTCACATATTCACATGAGTGATGGTTTTGGTGGACTGGTTCGTCATTTACCTCCACCCACTCGGCGTGGTGTCATACTGATGGATCCCAGCTATGAATTAAAATCCGACTACAGTCGGGTTGTCAGCACTGTACGTGAAGCTTTAACAAAGTTTGCTCAAGCTATCATCATAGTTTGGTACCCCATAGTGCAATTGGTGGAGGCTGTCCAACTTCCCAACCGGTTGATTCGTGCAGCCGATTCAGCACCTAAAGGCTGGTTGCACGCCCGCATTCAAACCCAGGAGGCTGATGCGCAAGGGTTTGGCATGATGGGCAGCGGAGTGATGGTGATCAACCCGCCTCACACCTTAGAAAAAACTCTCAGAAATGAGCTGCCTTTTTTAACATCTATACTGAGTCAAATAAGCAAACCGGAATGGGTGCTAGACAGCAGGTTGCCATGAACTCTATAAGTACCCCCTAAACGCCACGCGCTCGATTCTCAGCAAAGCGTTGCACCCATCTCGAAAATAGACCTTCATCCAGTGCTTGACGAATTTCTTTCAGGCGATTGAGGTAGGAATGCAACTTATGAATGCTGGCCAGCATGGGGCCCAGCATTTCTCCGCATCGATCGAGGTGGTGTAAATAAGCGCGGCTAAACCCGCCGCTGACCTGCCCATTCGCATGCGTCACACCCTTACAGGTGTAACACGAACAAGTGTCATCCAGTGGTTGCAAATCGGTTTTAAAGCGTGAGTTACGAATTTTCAAATCACCCCAACGCGTAAATAAATGGCCGTTTCGTGCATTGCGTGTGGGCATGACACAATCGAACATATCGACCCCATGCATCACACCCCACACCAAGTCTTCAGGCGTACCCACACCCATCAAATATCGTGGCTTATTTTCGGGCAAACGGTGCGGTGTAAATGCGGTTAAACGCTGCATGTCTTCTTTGGGCTCGCCCACACTGACGCCCCCGACAGCATAGCCGGGCAAATCCAATTCAACCAACTGTTGCAACGATTCCAACCTCAGGTTTTCATACATACCCCCCTGCACTATTCCAAACAGGGCATTTGGATTTTCTAATCGGGCAAATTCAGTTTGGCACCGACGTGCCCAGCGTAAACTTAACTCCATCGATGATCTGGCCTGAGCCTGAGTGGTCAACTGTCCTGCGGTTTGATAGGGTGTGCATTCATCAAACTGCATGACAATATCCGAGTTCAAAACCGTTTGAATTTGCATGCTCACTTCCGGGGTTAGAAATAATTTTTCCCCCGTTATCGGTGATGCAAAACGCACACCTTCCTCGGTAATTTTTCGGCCCTTACCATCCTCTCCGGCCAAGCTCCAAACCTGAAAACCACCACTATCGGTCAGTATGGGCAATTGCCAACCTTCAAATCTGTGCAAGCCTTTGGTTTGCTCTAGAACCGATAACCCGGGCCGTAACCATAAGTGAAATGTATTGCCGAGGATAATTTGAGCACCCATATCGTGCAGGCTGGCTGGCATGACCCCCTTGACTGTGCCATAGGTACCCACTGGCATGAAAATAGGGGTTTCAACAACACCATGATTCAGCTGCATTCGGCCTCTACGAGCCAAACCTTCTGTTCGTAATAATTCAAAATTAAGCATAAGCACTACCCAGGTTGACGTGTCAATAACATCGCGTCACCATAACTAAAGAATCGATATCGTGATTGAATCGCATGCGCATACAAAGCCATGATGTGCTCATAGCCCGCAAATGCACTTACCAACATCATCAAAGTGCTGCAAGGCAAGTGAAAATTAGTGATCAGCCTATCGACCACCTGAAATTCAAATCCAGGATAGATAAAAATATCGGTATCCGTGCGGCAGGCTGTCAGCCCATGAGCACCCAGACGAGCCGCCGATTCCAGGGCTCGCAGTGTAGTGGTGCCGGCAGCCACTACCCTTCCACCACGCTCGCGAGTAGCAGTAATCGCATCGACAGTAACTTGGGGTACATCCATCCACTCACTGTGCATAGAATGCTGATGTAAATACTCAGTACGCACCGGCGCAAAAGTGCCCGCCCCCACATGCAAGGTCACAGAAGCACTGGCTATACCTTTGGCCTTTAGCGCGGACATTACCGCCTCATCAAAATGCAAAGATGCGGTAGGCGCTGCCACTGCACCTGGCTTTGATGCAAAAATGGTTTGATAACGGCTCTCATCCTCTGCGCTATCGCTATGCGTAATGTAGGGGGGTAGCGGCACATGACCAAATTGCTGCAAAAGCGCCAAAGGGTCATCAGGAAAACGCAAATGAAACAAACCCTCTTGCGGGCCGGCACGACCCAGCATTTGCGCTTGAAAATACTCCCCCTGGTTATTAGAAAAAGTGACCATACTACCCGCTTGAGGCGACTTACTGGCCCGTAAGTGCGCCCAAACCTCATGGTTAGGCAATATTCGCTCAACCAAGGCTTCGACAGCCCCACCAGTGGGCTTATACCCCAGTAGCCGAGCTTTAATGACTTGAGTATCATTAAAAACCAGCAAATCATTCTCATCCAACAGGCTAGGCAAATCTGAAAAAATACGATCTGCCGGTTGCTTAAGTGTTCCATCTAACAAACGTGAAGCGCTACGTTCAGCCGTAGGATGCTGGGCAATGAGCTCATCAGGTAAATCAAAATCAAAATCGGCGGTGAGAAACTCGCGCTCTACACCAGGCTGCCCTAGAGGCTTATCTTTTAACGTACCCATGCAATAACCTGTTTGTTACCTACAATTGAAATATGCTGAATCATTCCAAATCCCTTTTCCATGAATTCATTCTCACCCTTTCATGCCCTGATACTCCAGGTATTGTGCATGGCGTATCCGGATTTTTATATGAGGCCGGTTGCAATATTTTAGATTCGCATCAGTTTGGTGATGTTCATGGTGATGATGCTACCGACTTATTTTTTATGCGGGTGCATTTTGAAGCCCCTACAGCTATCGCCACTGCACAACAATTACAGGAGCTTTTTCAGCCCCTAGTGGCTAGATTCCAAATGCAAGCATCGTTTCTTGAAGTAGAAAAACGCTCTCGCATACTCTTGATGGTGAGTAAGCATGGTCATTGCCTCAATGATTTATTGTTTCGCTGGAAAAGCGGCCAACTCAAGGTGGACATACCTGCCATTGTTTCTAATCACCCCGATTTCGCACATTTAGCTTCATCTTATGGCATAGCGTTTCACCACTTACCCTTGGCCACGGGCAGCAGCCATGAAGCCAAACGCGTGCAAGAAAAGCAAATTGAGGCCTTGATGCAGCAAGAAAATATCGACTTGGTGGTGCTTGCTCGCTATATGCAGGTACTCAGCTCCGAATTTTGCCAAGTACTCAATGGCAAGGCCATTAACATTCACCACAGTTTCTTACCCAGCTTCAAGGGCGCTAAACCTTATTATCAAGCTCATGCCAGAGGTGTAAAGCTCATAGGCGCTACAGCCCACTATGTGACCTCCGACTTAGACGAAGGCCCTATCATTGAACAGGATGTGGAACGGGTTGATCACGCACTGTCAGCAGAAGATTTAACTGCCGTAGGCAGGGATGTGGAATGTATTGTTCTGGCCCGAGCAGTACGCTGGCATATTGAGCATCGTGTACTGCTTAATGGGCATAAAACCGTCGTTTTTCGATGAAATCAAACACTCCACATAGATTTAATCACTGGTTGCCTTGACGCGTTTGGGTGCTTGAGGCTGGTGGTATTTGGCGATGAAGTCACGAACCTGCGGATAAACCTGTTCACGCCAGCGCCGACCTGAAAATATCCCGTAATGTCCTGCGCCCATGGCATCAAAATGAAATTTTTTATTTTCAGGAATGCCCGTGCATAAATCATGCGCTGCACGTGTTTGGCCAGCGCCTGAAATATCATCGAGTTCCCCTTCAATCGTTAACAAGGCTGAAGATTGGATATCCTGAGGCCGAACCGATTCACCCCGCACGCGCCAGGTTCCATTGACCAAAGCAAAATCTTGAAAAACCACTTTGATGGTATCCAAATAGTATTCTGCTGGCATATCCAGAACTGCGTTGTATTCGTCATAAAAACGCCGATGCGATTCAGCTCCCTCGCCATCACCTTGTACCAGATCAAGAAAGTAATCGTAGTGAGAGCTCAAATGCCGATCTGGGTTCATAGCCACAAACCCAGCGTGTTGCAAAAAACCCGGATATACGCTGCGCCCTGCTCCGGGGAAAGTAATGGGTACCCGACCAATCAAGTTGCTGTCAAACCATGCAATGCTCTTGTTTAAAGCCAGGTTGTTCACAGCCGTAGGTGACTTGCGAGCATCAATCGGCCCACCCATCATGGTCATGGTCCGCGGCACCACACCCTTGGCACTGGCCTGCAAGGAAGCGGCTGCCAAAACGGGCACCGTGGGCTGACACACCGATATCACATTCACTTCGGGCCCTATCTCTTCGATGAACTCACGGATGTAATCCACATAATCATCAAGATGAAACGGCCCGTGTTCCAGGGGCACCATCCGTGCATCGGCCCAATCTGTAATGAATACCTTGTGTTCTTGCAACAACATTTGAACCGTATCACGCAACAATGTGGAATGATGACCCGAAAGCGGCGCGACTACCAGCACACTAGGCTGCTTGCGCATCGCTTCAATCACCTCTGGATCGTCCGCATAGCGTTTAAAACGAATTAACTTACAAAAGGGTTTATCGATACGAACCAACTCTTGCACGGCCACAGGCTTGCCAGCAGCCACCACCGAGCGAATGCCAAATTCGGGCTTTTCATAGTCTTTTGAAAGCCTATGCATCAAGCTAAATCCAGCTGCTACGCGCTGCGCCAGTGGAGCGTGTGAAAACGGCGATAGAGGATGATTGTAAAGTTTGGCGGCCGCACCGGCAAACTCAGAGAAAGGAGCCAACAGCGATCGCTGTGTTTCATAAAACTGATACAGCATCTTTCAACCTTTCAAAAATAAATTTCCACTGAGTATGCTCACAATCGCAGCAAATGCCAAGTTACGAATGTTTTCATCCCTCATCAAATGTAATGGCGTACAGGATTAGCGTCATTCATATTAACGCTAATCGGTAAAACACTTACATGATCGCAGCCATGGCAGTAACCACGGCTTCAAGATTGTTTTCGTTAAGGGCAGCCACACAAATACGGCCAGAATCAACACCGTAAACACCAAATTCTGAACGCAAACGCTCCATTTGCGGCTTGCTCAAACCAGAGTAACTGAACATCCCTTTTTGACGGGTAATAAAAGAAAGATCAGCTTTGACACCCGCCGCTGCTAGGCGCGCCACCAATGCTTCACGCATCGCTTTGATGCGTGTGCGCATTTCTGCCAACTCACTCTCCCACATTTGGCGCCACTCTGGATTGCTGAGCACGTTAGCAATGACTTGCGCGCCGAATGTCGGTGGGTTGGAGTAATTGGTACGTATCACGATCTTCAACTGACTCAATACACGCAACGCCTCTTCACGGGATTGACAAACCACGCTGAGTGCGCCCACGCGCTCACCGTACATCGAGAAACTCTTGGAAAAAGAAGTAGAAACAAAAAAGTCTACGCCTGCCGCCATAAACTGCCCTACCACCGCACCATCTTGCGCAATGCCTTCACCAAAACCTTGATAGGCCATGTCTAGGAAAGCTACCAAGCCACGAGCCCGCACCACTTCCACCACTTGAGACCATTGCTCGGGTGTTAAATCATAACCTGTGGGGTTGTGGCAACAAGCATGTAGCACCACCACTGTACCGGCTGCGCTATTTTGTAACGCAGCCAACATACCGGCAAAATTCACACCTTTAGCTTGCGCGTCAAAATAGGGATAGGTTTCTACGCTAAAGCCCGCTTGTGTGAACAGAGCGCGGTGATTTTCCCAGCTGGGATCACTGATCAAAACCTTAGCTGTAGGATTGAGGCGCTTCAAAAAATCTGCCCCCACCTTCAAACCGCCCGTACCTCCAATGGCTTGAACGGTGGCCACACGCCCTGCATCCAACAAGGCCATGCCTGCAGCGCCTTGTGAACCAAATACAAGGCCCTGCACAGCCTTATCGTAGGCAGCAATACCATCAATAGGCAGATACCCCTTGGGTTTCGCCTGTTCAATCAAGGCTTTTTCAGCCGCAGCCACACATTTCAGCAACGGCAACTTACCTTGGGCATCGTAGTAAACACCCACGCCCAAATTCACTTTGGCGGGATTAGGGTCCGCATTGAATTGTTCATTCAGGCCCAAAATAGGATCGCGAGGGGCCATTTCGACGTTTGAAAAAAAAGTCATGGTGTTCCTGTGTTGAAATGTGAAGTTATTGCCAACATTTTAACCATCCCCATGAACGATTTAAAATCAAGCCCAACAGAAGTTGACGTAGCCACTACCAAAGGGGGCTTTGAGTTATTTCAGCCCTACCCTCCTGCGGGTGATCAACCTGCGGCCATCGATGCACTAGTTGAAGGCATTCAAGATGGTCTGAGCTTTCAAACCTTGTTAGGGGTAACCGGTTCAGGGAAAACCTACACCATGGCCAATGTGATTGCCCGACTAGGCAGACCCGCCATTGTTTTTGCCCCCAACAAAACCTTAGCAGCCCAGCTGTATGCAGAGTTTCGCGAATTTTTTCCGAAAAATGCCGTGGAATATTTTGTTTCTTACTACGACTACTATCAACCTGAAGCCTATGTGCCGCAACGTGATTTATTCATAGAAAAAGACAGCGCCATCAATGAACACATCGAACAAATGCGGCTTTCTGCCACCAAAAGTTTACTAGAACGACGTGATGTGATTATTGTGGCTAGTGTGAGTGCGATTTATGGCATTGGCAATCCAGCCGACTATCACCAAATGATACTCACCTTGCGCAATGGAGACCGAATAGATCAACGAGATTTAATCGGGCAACTGGTGCGTATGCAGTACAGCCGCAATGATGTTGATTTTGCTCGTGGGATGTTTCGGGTTCGAGGCGATACGGTTGATGTGTTTCCAGCTGAACACTCGGAACTCGCACTGCGTATTGAGATGTTTGATGACGAGATTGAAGCCTTAAGCCTGCTGGATCCGTTAACCGGCAAAATTCAACAAAAAATTCCTCGCTTCACAATTTACCCAAGCAGCCATTACGTCACCCCGCGTGAAAAGGTCTTAGAAGCATTGGATGCTATCAAAAATGAGTTGCGCACTCGAGTAGCGGAACTCGTAGGCATGAATAAGTTGGTCGAGGCGCAGCGGATTGAGCAGCGTACGCGCTTTGACATAGAAATGCTGCAAGAGGTGGGGCATTGCAAAGGAATTGAAAACTATTCACGCCATTTATCAGGAGCAAATCCGGGCGACCCCCCGCCCACTTTGGTGGACTATTTACCACCCGATGCCTTGATGTTTTTCGATGAAAGCCATGTGCTGATTGGCCAGTTTGGTGGCATGTATAACGGTGACCGAGCCCGCAAAACAACTCTTGTGGAATATGGTTTTCGCTTGCCCTCAGCGCTGGATAACCGGCCCCTCAAATTTGAAGAGCTGGAAGGCAAAATGCGGCAAGTGGTGTTTGTATCGGCTACTCCGGCTGATTATGAAAATACCCATACCGGCAAAGTGGTAGAGCAACTGGTGCGGCCCACTGGCTTGGTAGACCCCGAGGTGGAAGTGCGCCCAGCTACGCATCAAGTGGATGATGTTTTGCAGGAAATTCGGCTGCGTGAAGAACGCAATGAACGTGTGCTGATCACCACTTTAACAAAGCGCATGGCCGAGCAATTAACCGATTACCTAACCGATAACGGTGTGAAAGTGCGTTATGTTCACTCGGATGTGGATACCGTAGAGCGCGTTGAAATTATTCGGGATTTGCGTTTGGGGGTATTTGATGTTTTGGTGGGCATTAACCTGCTGCGCGAAGGTTTAGACATTCCCGAGGTTTCACTCGTGGCCATATTAGACTCTGATAAAGAAGGCTTTTTAAGATCAGAACGCAGCCTGATTCAAACCATAGGCCGTGCTGCGCGTAATGCCAATGGCAAAGCCATCCTGTACGCTGATCGCATCACCAACTCTATGCGCAAAGCCATGGATGAAACAGAGCGGCGGCGCACCAAGCAAATCGCCTTCAATGAAGCGCACGGCATTACACCCAAGACGGTGATTAAAAAAGTTCGGGAAATGATTGACGGTGTGGTTAGCGACAAAACCGCACGGGATGATTTACGTCAAGCCCAGGCACTTGCTGAGGTGTCGGCCATGACTGAGAAAGATTTACCCAAACGGATTACGCAGCTAGAAAAGCAGATGTTGGAAGCAGCCCGCCAACTCGAATTTGAGAAAGCCGCTCGATTACGCGATCAATTAGCCTTGATGAAAGAACAGCTGTTTGGTATCGGCAAATCCCATTCAGATGTGCATTAAGATGCGCGTTAAAAATGGCAACAAAATGCAAATGGATGCCAATACGCAATGGAAGATGAAGTACCAGACCCAAAAAGCACCCCATTTCTACCTTGATTTGCCTACAATACAGGATACTTATTGAGGAACTCATGTCATGCGCTCTAAATTCAAAGTAGCGGGTTTAATTGCCGTTGGTGCACTGGCTGGTGCGCTGACCACTATTCAAATTGGTGCCTACGCACGCAACAGCCAATCCGCACTTCCCCTGGAAGAACTGCAACAACTGGCCACCGTTTTTGGCATTGTGAAAAGCGACTATGTAGAACCGGTGGATGAAAAAAAACTCATCACCGATGCCATCTCTGGTATGGTTTCTGGGCTTGACCCCCACAGTGTGTACTTTGACAAAAAAAGCTTCAAAGAATTCCGTGAAGGCACCACGGGCCGCTTTGTAGGCGTAGGCATTGAAATTGGCATGGAAGATGGTGTAGTTAAGGTCGTATCCCCGATTGAGGGATCGCCGGCATTCCGTGCTGGCATCAAGAGCGGCGACCTTATTGTGCGCATTGATGATACGCCTGTTAAAGGCATGACCATTGATCAAGCCGTCAAGAGGATGCGCGGCGAACCCAATACTAAGGTGATTTTGGGTGTTTTCCGCAAGTCAGAAAGCCGTAATTTTACGATTCCCATCGTTCGCGAAGAAATTAAGGTGCAAAGTGTTCGCGCCAAAATGATAGACGGCGAACCCGGCTATGCTTGGCTGCGCGTGAGCCAATTTCAAGATCGCACCATTGAAGACTTTTCGCGCAAACTCGAAGAGCTCTTTAGCCAAGAGCCTAAGCTCAAAGGTTTAGTTCTGGATTTACGCAATGACCCAGGCGGCCTACTGGAAGCATCGGTAGCACTTTCTACCGCATTTCTCCCCTCGGATGTGGTGATCGTATCCACCAATGGCCAACTGCCTGACTCGAAATCGGTATTCAAAGCATCGCCCGAGTTTTATTGGCGCAAAGCCAGTGCCGATCCGATCAAACGCTTGCCCGCCGCGATTAAAAAAGTACCGCTGGTGGTTCTGGTGAATGAAGGCTCGGCATCGGCCAGCGAAATTGTGGCTGGCGCACTCCAAGACCATAAGCGTGCGACCATCATGGGAGCACAAACCTTTGGTAAGGGGTCGGTACAAACTGTGCGCCAGCTTTCGCCTGAAACCGCACTCAAAATCACAACAGCGCGCTATTACACCCCCAGCGGCAAAAGTATCCAAGCCAAAGGTATCGTGCCCGATATTTGGGTGGATGAAACAGCCGAAGGCAATGTTTTTGCAGCCTTGCGCACACGCGAAGCTGATTTAGAAAAGCACCTACAAGGCGCTGATGAAAAGCTCAATGCCGAGCGAGAAAAGCTGCGGGAAGAAGCACGCCAAAAACTCGAAGAAATGAGCAAAAACAAAGAGCTTAAACCTCTAGCTGAATTTGGCAGCGCCGAAGATTTCCCACTACAGCAAGCGCTGAATCACCTCAAGGGTAATCCGGTCATTAAAAGCAAAACGGCAGCTGAACGCCAAACTGAAACTCAAGAACAATAACTGTATTTCACTTGATTAGTTGCTGCCGTGAATGACGATGAACTGCTGCGCTATTCACGACATATTTTGCTTCCTGAAATAGGCATTGAGGGGCAGCAGCGGATACTGGCAAGCCATGCGGTTGTCATTGGCGCTGGCGGCTTGGGCTCCCCTGCGCTGCTTTACTTAGCCAGTGCTGGCGTGGGCACCATCACGGTACTAGACCCCGACAACGTGGAACTCAGTAATTTACAGCGCCAAATTGCGCACAGCCATTCACGTATAGGCCAATACAAGGCCCTGTCTGCCCGCAGCGCTATGCGGGCACTCAACCCCAGCGCCCAGATTCAAGCCCTTACCTTGCGTGCAACGCCCACAGAGTTAGATACCTGGGTACCGCAAGCGGATGTTGTGCTGGATTGTTCCGACAACTTTGCTACGCGCCAAGAAGTGAATGCCGCTTGCGTACGCCATGGTAAGCCTTTGGTGTTTGGTTCGTCTGTGGGTTTTCAGGGGCAAGTAGGGGTTTTCAATCAACAGCAAGCGCATGGGCCCTGCTGGGCATGTGCATTTCCACCCCACGTTCAACCAGCTGACATCCGCTGTGCCACCATGGGTATTTTTGCGCCTTTGGTGGGCATCATTGGCAGCATGCAAGCCGCTGAGGCGCTTAAATTACTAGCAGGTATGGCTGCGCCTTCAGGGCAACTGGGTAGCCGCTTACACTTGTTTGATGCCAGCACCATGCATTGGCAAAGTATTGATATTCAGCGTGACCCGCAATGTGGGGTGTGCTCGGGTGATTGATAATATGACGGCTATTTAGAAAATTTTTTCAAAAACTGTCATGACATCAAAACCGTGAATCCGATCGAACAACAATTCTTCAATGACCTCGAAAAAAAGCTCTGGACCGCCGCTGAAAAACTGCGATCCAACCTAGATGCCGCCGTTTACAAGCACGTGGTACTGGGCCTGATCTTCCTGAAGTATGTATCCGACGCTTTCGAGGAGAGGCAGAAAGAACTGCGCGAGCAATTCCAGAACCCCGACCATGATTACTACATGGCACCGGAGGACTATGCAGACGACTACCAGGGCCATCTTGCCGCTGAGCTAGAGATGCGCGATTACTACACCGAGAAAAACGTGTTTTGGGTGCCGATCGAAGCGCGCTGGCAAACCCTGCGTGAATGCGCCCAACTGCCGCCTAAAGCCCCATTGCCATGGAACAAGCAGGGCAAGGATGAGCCGGAAGAAATGCGCAGTGTGGGCTGGCTGATCGACAACGCGATGGAAGCCATCGAGCGCGAGAATGATAAAAAGCTAAAGAACGTGCTCAACAAGGATTTCGCCCGCACCCAAATTGAAAGCCATAAGCTGGCCGACCTGATCGCCCACTTCTCTGACACCAACTTCAACCGCCGTGATTACAACGGCCAGCCGCTGGGCCTCAAAAGCAAAGACATCCTTGGGCACGTTTATGAATATTTTCTTGGGCAGTTTGCCTTGGCTGAAGGAAAAAAAGGTGGTCAGTACTACACGCCCAAGAGTATCGTTACTTTAATCGTTGAAATGCTGCAACCTTTCAAGGGCCGTGTGTACGACCCAGCCATGGGCTCGGGCGGCTTTTTCGTGCAGAGCGAGGAGTTCATCGAACAGCACGGCGGCAAGGTGGCTAACGGCAAGACGGGGCAGATCAGCGTTTACGGTCAGGAGAGCAACCCCACCACCTGGCGCTTAGCTGCGATGAATATGGCCATACGCGGCATTGACTTCAACTTTGGCGGCGCGCCGGGCGATACGCTGTTGAACGACCAGCATCCTGACCTACGAGCTGATTTTGTCATGGCCAACCCGCCGTTCAACATGAAGGAATGGTGGAATGCCAAGCTGGAACACGACCCACGCTGGCTGGCTGGCACGCCACCGCAAGGTAATGCCAACTTCGCCTGGTTGCAACATATGCTTTATCACCTCGCACCAGCTGGCAGCATGGCCCTGCTGCTGGCCAATGGCTCGATGAGCAGCAACACCAACAACGAAGGCGAGATTCGAAAGAAACTGATCGAGGATGACTTCGTAGAATGCATGGTGGCGCTGCCTGGTCAGTTGTTCACCAATACGCAAATACCGGCCTGCATTTGGTTTCTCACTCGCGACAAGCGCAATGGTTTGGCACTGAACAAAACCAAGCGTGACCGGCGCGGCCAGTACCTGTTCATCGATGCCCGCCAGCTCGGCTACATGAAAGACCGTGTGCTGCGTGACTTCACAGCGCAAGACATCAAAAAGGTGGCCGACACCTTACATGCCTGGCAACTGGGTGAAGGCTATGCAGATGTGGCTGGCTTTTGTTACTCCGCTACGCTGGCCGACATCCGCAAGCATGATTATGTGCTGACACCCGGGCGTTATGTGGGTGCGCAAGAACAGGAAGATGATGGCGAAGCCTTCGCCGACAAAATGGCGCGGCTGACAGCGCAGTTGGCTGAGCAGTTTGGCGAGAGCGCTAAGCTGGAGGGGGAAATCAAGAAGAATTTGGCGGGTTTGGGGTACCGACTATGAACAACGAATATATGGCCATTGTCGATACACCATTTGACCCCGAAACCGGCAAACAGATCTTTGGCAAACGCTGGGGTGGCAATGTATTCATGCTAACGGCAGAACACCTTGCCGCACTTCAAGCCGGTCAATCCATTGCTTTGGATGTAATGAATGAATACATCACCTTTGTGGTCATGGAGAAGCCCAAAAATGACAACTGAATTGCGCACATCTGCAAACTACCACCAATGGCTGAGCGACCTCAAAACCCGCTTCCGGCAAGTGCAACTCAAAGCCGCCGTGGCGGTGAATACGCAACTGCTCCAGTTTTATTGGGAACTCGGGGCCGACATTGCTGCGCGGCAAATCAGCCAAAGTTGGGGTAGCGGTTTTTTAGAAAACCTGAGCCAAGACTTGATGCGGGAATTTCCTGACGTAAAGGGTTTCTCGAAGCGTAATTTGGAACAAATTCGCCGCTGGGTCGGCTTCTGGTCAGCCGAACCGGCAATTGCGAAGCAGGCTGCTTCGCAATTGCTCGCCATTCCTTGGTGGCACAACGTGGTCATCATCAGCAAATGCAAAAACCACACTGAAGCCCTGTACTACGTCAAGCAAACCCAAGCCCATGGCTGGAGCCGTGCTGTGCTCACCCACCAGATCGAAAGCGGCTTGTGGCAGCGCGAAGGCCAAGCCATCACCAACTTTGCACAAACCTTGCCTGCGCCGCAGTCTGATTTGGCCGCACAACTGCTCAAAGACCCATATGTATTCGATTTTTTGTCGCTCACACCCGAGCACAACGAGCGCGAACTGGAGCGCGCCCTCATCGACCATATTACCCAGTTTTTGCTGGAACTGGGCGCAGGTTTTGCCTACATGGGCCGCCAAGTGCCGCTGCAAGTGGGCGAGCGTGAGTTCTTTTTGGACTTGCTTTTCTACCACGCACGTTTACACTGCTATGTGGTGGTGGAACTCAAGGCCGTGGACTTTGAGCCCGAGTTTGCTGGTAAGCTCAATTTCTATTTAAAAGCTGTGGATGAACACCTGCGCCAAGCAACGGACGCGCCCACCATTGGCCTGTTGCTGTGCAAAAGCAAAGATAAGATGGTCGCCGAATATGCTTTATCGGACATGCAAAAACCGCTGGGCTTGGCCACCTACACCCTGTCGCACACCTTGCCCGAAGCCCTGCGTGACAAGCTGCCGAGCATTGAGACACTGGAAGCGGAGTTGTCGGGTGAGTTGGGAGCGCAAGATGAATAATTGGGGGGGGGATCAATTTTTGGAAAGCGCCAAGCTGGAGGGGGAAATCAAGAAGAATTTGGCGGGTTTGGGCTACGAGTTTCCGGCGGAGGCCAGCAATGTGGGCTGAGATTCCGGCAAAAGATTTTTGCGCCTCAGTGAGAGATGGCACTCATGACTCGCCAAAACCAGTGGAAAGCGGTCGGTATCTAATTACATCGCGCCATATCATCGGAGGCAAGATTGACTTGTCGAATGCCTACCTCATATCAAACGATGATTTTGAGGCAATCAACAAGAGAAGCAAGGTTGATCGATGGGATGTCTTGATCTCCATGATTGGCACTGTTGGCGAGCCATGCCTTGTTACAGAAGAGCCAGAATTCGCTATCAAAAATATTGGTCTCTTCAAGACCAAGGGCGAACTTGAGGGCAAGTGGCTCTATTACTACTTGATCAGCCCAAAAGCACAGTCATTGATACGTCAGTACTCGCGAGGTACAACGCAAGCCTACGTTCCGCTAGGCGCTCTGCGAGACTTCCCCGTCAGAGTACCAAACGATAAAGAAGTCATGCGAGCTATAACAAATGTGCTTGGCAAACTCGACGACAAAATCGCCCTCAACCGCCGCATCAACCAAACCCTCGAAGCCATGGCGCAAGCCATCTTTAAATCGTGGTTTGTCGATTTCGACCCCGTCAAAGCCAAGATCGCTGCTAAGGCTGAAGGCCGCGACCCGCTGCGCGCCGCCATGAGTGCCATCAGTGGCAAGCCCGAGGCTGAACTCGATACCCTGCCGCCTGAAGCATTCGACCAACTTGCCGCCACTGCTGCGCTATTTCCTGATGAGATGGAAG
>JAUMCS010000024.1:0-789 GCA_032122355.1 Burkholderiaceae bacterium | reverse complement strand
AGATTCGGAGTTGGGGGGGATTCCTAGAGGGTGGGATCCTACGCCGATCCGTGAAGTGGCCGAGGTGGTGAAGGGAAAGTCGTACTCCAGCAAGGACTTGATTGATAACGATCAAGTTGCGCTTGTAACCCTGAAATCGTTCGAGCGGGGCGGTGGTTTTCGCATGGACGGTTTCAAGCCATACGTTGGCCCTTATAAGGCAGACCAAGTTGTAGCGTCTGGTGATCTCATAGTCGCTTATACCGACGTGACGCAAGCTGCAGAATTGATTGGAAAACCTGCAGTTGTCGTTGGTGTTGAGCCTTTCAAGACCTTAGTCGCATCACTCGACGTTGGCATCGTCCGCCCCGTGTTTAAAAAAGTCAGCCGACAGTTTCTGTATGGCCTGTTCATGACCGACGCCTTTCAATCCCACACATTTTCGCACACCTCGGGCACAACAGTTTTGCACTTGGCTAAGGAAGGTGTGCCTTCATACATTTTTGCTTGCCCAGACGACAGGCTGGTCGGCGTCTATTCTGAAGTAGCAGAAGCGGTGACAATGGAAAAGCAGAAGCTGCTCGACCAGAATCGATCGCTTGCATCCCTACGCGACACACTCCTCCCCAAACTCCTCTCTGGCGAGCTATCGGTCGCCGATATTGCCCCCGTGATTGACGAGGTACCAACATGACTCAAACCTGAATCCGTGACCTCAAATCCCACTGCCTGCCTTTCGACCCGAATATCCCAACTCCGATCCAATATTCTCGTGAATCGACCCAAACAAACCACGCGCACGGCCCAGCG
>JAUMCS010000023.1:5441-7183 GCA_032122355.1 Burkholderiaceae bacterium | reverse complement strand
CAGCTGACCGATGCGATGGGGCGCACAGGCTACGATGCGCACGTAGGTGAGCGTGGCGTGAAGCTATCAGGCGGGCAGCGGCAAAGGATAGCGATAGCCAGGGTGATGCTCAAAGATGCACCCATACTGTTGCTGGATGAAGCCACCAGCGCTTTAGATTCAGAAGTGGAGTCGGTGATTCAAGATAGCCTGTATCGGCTGATGGAAGGCAAAACGGTGGTGGCCATTGCGCATCGTTTATCCACCATCGCTGCGATGGATCGCTTAGTGGTGATGGATCAAGGCGAAATTGTGGAAGAAGGAACTCACTCACAGCTATTGGCTAAAGGCGGGCTTTATGCTCGGTTGTGGAGCCATCAGAGTGGGGGGTTTATTGGGGAGGAAGTGGGGTAGGGGGGTAGATGTAAGCTTGCCCATGCCCCCATAAATCTATTGAAATCCTGAGCGCCTTGCTGCAATAACAATTGCCGCATCGTTAGCTAATTTTGCTTCTGATAAGAATTTTTGGACTTGCTCAGTTGGCATATTCCTAGTTGAATTTGGGCTGGATTTTTGGACAATTTTCCTTCGCGCAAGCTCAACCTTTTCCCAACTATCGCCTTTTTTGACCTTGAGAATTTTGCAAGCATCATCTAGTGCCAGCTGCGGTAAGGCACGATCATCTGTGGAGGCGGAACACTCGGCAAACGCTTGGCCTTTTTCCTTGGATATTTCAAAGTCCACCAAGCTAGGGCTTAAAAGATCTAGCTGCTTGATACCTTGGGATGAATTCCGTGGAGGCTCTAACGTAAAATTTGCCATTTTGCTCTCCGGTGCAGGATCTACAGCCTTTTTTCCTAGTTCAGCTTTACGGGTACGGTGTTCTGTTGCCATCAGTTTGCCCCCTCTTCCTCATTAGATTCGACCTCAAAAGGGTCAACCTCTCTGTGCTCAACCCAAACAGTGCTATCAACAGTTTCGGAACCAAGAGGTTGGATCCCCAGTTTTTCCAAGGTTTGCAAAAGATCTAAAACTACTTCTTCACGGCGGCGCACAAAACTGGATGCAAAACACCGCCAAAAAGTCCAACCGGCACGTTCCAATACCCGTTGCCGCGCCATATCGTCGCTCCATTGACCTGGGCCGTGGAATCGGTCGCCATCACATTCAATAGCGAGGCGCCGCCCCTCGTTGCCTTCTACAACAAAGTCAATGAAATATCCGCCACTTGGCACTTGTGGAGTGACTCGATATCCGCGCTTTACTAACTCATCAAACACTTCTATCTCAAAGCCAGACTCGCATTTGTCTCTAAGGCTTTCCACCTTTTTAACATCTTGTCGGAACGGTTGCTTGAAATGCTGAATAACACGACTTGTAAGAGAGTCATCCTTTGCTTCGTGTTCTGTAACAGAGCGGAACAAATACATTCGATCACGAGCACGCGAGAGCGCAACGTTAAAACGTTGATGCATATCAGCTTTATTCGCTGCCCCGCGATCACCCGGACCAATCACCATCGAGACCATCATTACATCTCGCTCGCGCCCCTGAAATACAGGAGGAGGGCCGACACTGATTTTTCGGGCAACAATTTCCAAAGGTGAAATCTCTTCAGCAATTAGCTTGTGGATATAGCTTGCTTGCTCGGTTCCCATTAGCGTAACGACGCCAATTGATCTGCCATCGAATTTAGGATCTGCAATTAGCTTTGAAATTTCATCAACGATGGCTTTGGCTTCTGCTTTATTGATGTCGCTTCG
>JAUMCS010000023.1:1655-5431 GCA_032122355.1 Burkholderiaceae bacterium | reverse complement strand
CAAAAACATCGACCAATGGCGGATCAAGGCGCTCGTGCGCTTTAGGAACTCGAAGAGGTCGAATATCCCCTTCGTAGAACTCGCGGTTAGAGAATTCAATGATGGCGGGAGCGCTTCGGAAGTGCTCTTTCAGCATGACAGAATTTCCAGCAAAAACGACCCGCGCCAAATCGTATATTGACTTATCAGGTGTCATTTGAGAGCCGTGGGGTTGATCTCTAAGGAAACGGTTAACTAAATCTTTCAATCTTTGTTCCGCGACCCCAATAGCTGATGGTGAAACCTGCTTGTGATCTCCGACGATAAGCAACTTTTTCCCTCTCAGAAGTACGAGCAGTGCCGAAATGTCGGACTGAGATGCTTCGTCAACTATGACGAGATCAAACAATCCAATCTCTGCTGGAATTGTTTCTGAAACCCGC
Organism: Burkholderiaceae bacterium; assembly: GCA_032122355.1. Taxonomy (GTDB): domain Bacteria; phylum Pseudomonadota; class Gammaproteobacteria; order Burkholderiales; family Burkholderiaceae_C; genus RFTU01. The sequence goes on along the minus strand of JAUMCS010000023.1, from coordinate 5,009 downwards.
CATTGCGGAAGCACCCAGCACGGAACCGCTTTGTAAGCATGTTCCATCGCAGCTCGGGCATTTTTTCTATGACGGACTGCGCGAACACCTGTACCCGAGCCCATCGCCTGTATGGCAATTAAGTAGGCTTGCAATGCTTGTCGAATGCTGTCTGGCGAGTTGTTAAATACACCAAGCCAAGTTTTTTCTGCGACCATTTCTTGGTAGGTCTTAGCTAATGTAGAAGTGAGTTGTCTTCGCTCTTCCATCAAATCGCTAATTTTGTGATAACTGTCGAGTCGGTCTAAAAACCCCACTGCTAAGCGCCAGTCCCACGCCTCACGCCAAGTAAATGGCACAACACTGTCGATCTCACTATCAACCATCAGCGTTCTCACTCGATTGGCCCACTTGGGGGCACCAGAGTGTTCAATTTTGTCACTCACCTCTACGATGGTGGAAATATGAATCCAAAGGCTTTGTAGTTTTTCTAGCTCTGCCATATTTGCTAGCCACGTAGCTTGCAAAGCCTCTTCATTTGAATTAAGTTGCCCTATTCCGTATGTCAAAAAATCCCGTAGTTCGCTAACTATGGGACCGGAATGTCCATCTAGCTTTTTGAGAATTTCCTGCACTCGCCGCAGGGCATACCCGAGGCGTCCCTTATCAAGGTGGGATTGCAAGCTATCGCGAATGTATTTGATAGCGCTTACATCGCTCACTTGAAGTTGCATGGAGACATTCTGTCCAAACACCTCACCAACTTTAATTACCAGAAATGCGTCGAAATTAAACTGAAGATGATCGGCGTCATTAATGGCCGTGATTGAACCTGCCAAACCCCTGATGGTTTGCTCGGGCGCTTCATCAACAGTTATAAAGTTAAACTCAGCGGATAGCGATTTCCATTGCGCTATAGCTTTTCGTGCGTTTAATCTCCATTCGACTAATTCCCAAACGCACTGCCAATCCTTAACCCCTTTGGGTTTTAATCCGGCCACAGTAACCAAATTCACTAGACCTCGCGGAACGGAACTACCTACTGGCAATATAAATGCGCTTTTACCTGCAACTAATCGCTTGAGTGCCTCATTGAATTCCTCATTCAGTTCTGAGTTCTCTGGTAGTTGCACAGCTTTAGAAACCAGCGCTGCTCGTTCAGCTTCCAACTTAAGCAGTGAATCGCAAGCCAGTCTCAGCGCCACAACCACCGGAGCTGTCTTATCCCTTTCTGCCATTCGACATCTGAAAGAGGCGAGCCAAGGTAAGCTGCGAGCAGACAATCGATCCACTATTTGTTGCCGCTGTTCCAAAAATTCTGAAAGTTGAACCGCTTTGGCAAATGTGTCTGATGTCGAATCAATCAGAGGTAGAACCTCACCTTTCTCAACTGCGGCCGCAATTGTTTTTGCTCTCACAAGGTCACGGTGCAGCGCTAGTAGATCAACCCACACAGGGAAATCAATCGCTTTAGGTATGCTGCAGCCAGCGTAGCAGAGATCGCCACCCACTGCCTTTCGAGCCTGCCTTAAGGCTGTGACATCTTCGTCAGTAACTGTTATTTCTGTGTTTTTAGGTGGCTCATCATCAAACCATTGATGCGAATCCGCTTGCTCAAGAACCTCTCGTGCCATTTCCTCAGGGCTAACTGACTTTCCTAGGAATTCATATGTTCGCATTTGACGTTGGGCGTAATCCTCAACGGTCTTATCTACGTTTGAAATCTTTGCGTGCAGTTGATCTATTAACGACTCTCCTGCGGCAATTGCTTTTTCAGATTGAGCAGGATTGAGCCGTGACACCCGAGCGGCAATTGTTTGTATTGAGTGTTCAAACTGTTTTTTCCCATCTCGCTCGTCAGAAAGAAGTGAAACACATAGTGGGCGAATTCGTTCAGGCAACTTTTCCTGAACAACCGCCAATGCGGTTTCACCTTTTGCAGACACCAATACCCGTTTACCTTGAGCAAGGTAATGGCAAATCACGTTCGCAATTGTGTGCGTCTTACCAGTTCCAGGTGGGCCTTGAACTACAACACCGTCATTGCTTTCTAGCTTTTGAATAATTGAAACTTGTTCTTCGTTGTAAGGCATCGGGAAGAAAAGTTCACGCGCACCGCTAGGGCTATGACTTGTGGATAAGCCTCTAAACGGTATCTCTGGTCGTCTACGAACCGCATCCTCACCCGAAGTCACAAAGCTCTGAATAACTCCCGGAAGTATCTCGGTAACTTCTAGTTTTTCCTTAAGACGTCTGACGTCTTCAAAAAGGATGTCTCCAGTACGTTTCCGACCAAAAATCACCCACCCGTTTGACACCAACATCTTATTGGAGGGTGTTGGTAGTGAAGTCCAACCTTCAGAGTTCACATAGCTACCGGATGGATCAAGGTGACCGACTGCCGCACGTAAGGTCGGCTCAAACGTGCTCTCCTCGAATGGAGTAATACGATTCGTCCCCGTTGCTTGGACGTTCTTCCAAAATGTTTCAAGCTGACTGATGCCAGAAATTTCCATTTCGGCGTAACAGTCAATTTCCAGTTTGGCTTCGACGTCTCTAGGGCGTATTTCCAAATCAAGCGTAATTTCGTTAAGCGTTACATTGCACGCCTGTAAAAGTAACGGGTGTTTGACTGGGGTTGCATAGTCTTCTTTTTTCCAAACCGCATAGCCAATCCCCCAAACCAGCTCCAAAGGAGTCTCAGCACCCTCTGATGAAATTGCCTGCTGGAGTGCAAACAACTTGTTATAGAAAGAAATGGATTTACGGCGAGGACGTTCCGTTTGCGACCACGGCTTCCAAAGGAACTCAACATACCAATCGAATTGTGCTTTGACCTCTTGGTTGTCACTCAATAGCTCTCGGCGTGTCTCACCGCCAGCTTGGGCTAACGTGACCTCCTGTTTAATCTCTGGAGGCTTCTCCGGTGACTTTGACACCGTTACCCAAGGTTTAAGCACATCATCCAGCTCAGGCGGTGCAACTTCTTGTAAACGTGGTAATTTCAGCCAAACGTCATCGCTACCTTGCTGAAGATTAAATTGCAGTTCAGGCAGATTTAGTAGGTCGTGACGGTGCGCAACAAAATACTCATCCGGCAAGCTGAAAGTCGGCTTGCGCTTCAATCTTTCAATTTGTTCGATATAGCTCAGCAGGTCTTTAATTTTGGCGGCAGACTCAATCATGATGGTTTGATTTGATAATTATGATTTTCAATTTGTTACCCAGTTATTGTACTCGCCGCCATTCTTGCACCCAATTCAAATCAACAATGAAGCCAATCAAATCATACAGAGGAGTCACCGGCATCAGTTCTGTGGGAAATAGTGTTTGCATCCCATAGAGCACCTATTGAAATCCAATTGATGGGATTTC
>JAUMCS010000023.1:0-1645 GCA_032122355.1 Burkholderiaceae bacterium | reverse complement strand
TGACGCCATACGATTTCCCTAGCTTTGTCGAATTTTTGTCAAAGCGCTCACTGCAAAGAATAAGCCCGGCATTCAGGGCAACGCCATCAATTTGGTAGCCTGCTCCATGAGCGCCTGGCCGGTTTTGATCAGAGTATTTACATACCCGTGCCCAGCCATAAGGGTGCCAGTCAGGATGGCTACATCTTCAATATATTCATGCACCATCTGATTGCGCAACTGGCGCATTTCAAGCCAGGATTCTGTGGATTCAATCCGGCCATAACGCTCAGCGAGGTTGAGGTTATCCAGCGCAGTGCCAGATTTTCGGCCACGGCTGATAACAATTGAGGAAGAAATTTATGACCTAGGTTGTCTTGCAATCTTCCAAAACGGCTCACAAACGCATCCAGCTGCTCAGCTGGCATAGGATTCGATTCTTTCAATTGATACAGCAGTCAGTGGATTGGCAAATAACCGTTGGTCGGTATCAAGCAGGTACAGAATTTTTTTTTGTGTTATGCGACAAAGAAAGGCTAAACGTTCATGCTGCGCCGGATTTAGCTTCATAGTGGTATCCCTTCTTGGCTAGCAATGCGGTGAATGGGTTGCTCTAGTAAGTTGGGCGCTTTGAGTAAAACATCCACCTTGCGCCCCTGCATGGCAAGCGATACACGACTGGCCATGCGAGCAGCAATAACCGCCGGATTGGCAATATTTTGGGGTATTTCCAGCATCAAATCGATGTCGCCACCTTTGATGGGATCGTGCACACGCGAACCAAAAAGTGTCACCTTCACGTCATCCCCCAGCAAGGCCTGCGCTGTGCTTTTGATAATATGAATTTGATCTTGGGTCAGGCGCATTGGAATGGTGTGGAGGGTTTCAAGATCATTATGCTACGGTTTTGCCGATCATGTCGTGTAGGGTACCACCCTTCGGAGCCAGTTAAGAAAAATGCCCCATACCTCGATATTTCTTATTTGCGGGCCGCGTAGCTACCAAGGTGATGCAAACTGCATTGGCCGTGCGCGATTGTTGGCTGATTGTGGCTGACATCATGGTGTTTGTGAGTGTGTACTTCATCACCATGGCCAGTGTTTTGGGTGGCTTTGGTTGGGCTGTTTTGGTTCCGTTTGCGGTTTGGGTGAGCCTGTATGCCTTGGTATTGCGCTGGTTTGTGCCGCAGTTGGCGCGAGTGGGTAAATCGCAGGCGGATGCGCGCTCATTGATGGTGGGGCGCATTACCGATGCTTACACCAATATCACCACGGTGAAATTGTTTTCGCATGGCCGGCGCGAGGCAGATTACGCTCGGGGTGCGATGTCTGAATTTATGCAAACGGTTCATGCCCAAATGCGCTTGATTTCATGGGTGCAGCTATGCATTCATATCCTGAGTATGCTGCTGATTCTAAGCAGTGCGGGTATGGCTTTGTGGTGGTGGTCTAAGGGTCAGGTGGGGGCAGGGGCGGTGGCAGCGGTCACGGCCATGGCTTTGCGTTTAAATGGCATTTCGCATTGGATTATGTGGGAATTTGCCGCCTTATTTGAGCACATTGGTACGGTGCAAGATGGCATCACCACGCTCAGCCGTACGCATTCGGTGGTGGATGCGCCGCAAGCGCAGCCTTTACAGGTCAGGCAAGCTGATATTCGGTTTGAA
>JAUMCS010000022.1:0-9610 GCA_032122355.1 Burkholderiaceae bacterium | reverse complement strand
CAGCTTCAGTCCACCCCGTGGCGCTGGTGGCACATGGTTGCAGGGCGCAGTGTTGGCTGTGTTCTTGGTGGCTGTGTTCAATGTGGGAGGCTGGGTGTATTCGCACCCCACATCACAGCAAGCCGCTCAGGATGTAAGCGCAACTGTTGCCCCGCTAGACCCTGCTGAAGTTGAGCGTTGCAAAGTTCCCGAATTCGCCAAAAAAATCGGTCATGAGCAGCAATGGAAATTACACAACGGATGTCAATAAAAGGAGTTGCCATATCAGGCAATCAAATTGAAGTTCATGTTGAAAACATCAAGTGCGGTGGTTGTGAGAATTCAATCGTCAAAGGTCTGAATTCAATCGAAGGTTTGTCCAACATCGTGATTGACCGCGTTTCCTGAGTTGCGCCAAGGTGCCAAGTCGGTCCCAATAAACTTTTTGCTGTGTCTCATGCACGCGCACAGCGCTCCTTAAAACGGTGCGGGTCTATCATAGCTTGTATATTAGTTAATACTGATATAATGCAACTTTTTCACACCTTTGAGAATTTAGTTTTTTAACTGGAAATTGTCATTTATGGATTTCACTGTTAGCGTGCTGTTGGGCACTTTTATCTTGTCGATAGCGGCGCTCTTTGTCTTCATTTGGTCATTGTCAAATGGTCTGTTTGGCGATGGTTTTCAGGCAGCGACTGAGATCTTTGTGCCCAATGAGCTGGGTAGGGTCGAGGACCCTGCGGCCACGGCAGCGCAAATTAAGGGTTTGCAGGAGGCTACAGGAACGGCGAGCGAAGAGGGTAGTTCCGTCAGTGACAGTGACGCAAAAGCACGCGACGACGCTGACAAATCAACCTCTTTGGTTGTGGGAGTTTGCTTGACCCTTGCAGTGGTTTGGTTGGTGCTGGCATCGGTGGCGGGCTTGATTTCGTCCATCAAGATGCATGAACCCGACTGGTGGGTTCAGTACGGGTGGATCACATTCGGTCGCATTCGTCCCATCCACCTCAACATGGTTGCATACGGGTGGTGCTCCTTGGCCGGTATTGGCGTGGCAATCTGGTTGATACCTCGTTTGCTCAAAACTGAACTGGTTGGTGCAAGGTACGCATTGGTGGGCGGAGCCCTTTGGACCATTGGCGTTTTTGCAGGAACTGTTGCAATCGCTATGGGTTATTCCGACGGCCTTGAGTGGCTGGAATATCCTTGGCAGATAGACATTCTGCTTGTCATTGGTGGCGCCTTGGTCGGAGTCCCCTTATGGCTGACGCTTCTGAACCGCAAGGTTAAACACCTGTATGTTTCTGTTTGGTACATCGGTGCAGGTTTGCTGTGGTTCCCGATTTTGTTTCTAATCGCCAACTGGCCAGGTTTGCATTTTGGAGTCCAGCAAGCATCCATGAATTGGTGGTTTGGGCACAATGTCTTGGGTCTTTGGTTTACGCCAATTGGATTGGCAGCTTCTTATTACTTCATTCCAAAAGTCATTGGAAAACCAATTCACTCCTACAACTTGTCACTTCTTGGTTTCTGGAGTCTTGCTTTCTTTTACAGTCAAGTCGGTGGGCACCATCTCATCGGCGGACCTGTGCCTTCCTGGCTAATTACGATATCCATTGTTCAGAGCATGATGATGGTGATACCAGTTTTCGCTGTAGCGGTTAATCAGCATATGACGGTATTGGGCAATTTCCGAGCACTTGCCTACTCGCCCACACTGCGATTTATCGTGTTGGGCGCCATGATGTACACAGCCGCTTCTGTACAGGGGTCATTGGAAGCGCTGCGTTCGGTCAACACGATTACACACTTTACCCATTACACGGTTGCCCATGCCCACTTGGGACTTTACGGATTCTTCTCGATGGTCATGTTTGGTTCCATTTATTTCATCATGCCCCGCGTGATGAACTGGGAGTGGCCTTACCCAAAACTTATCTCGCTACATTTCTGGCTGGTGCTAGTAGGTTTTGCCATCTATTTCATCTGGTTGAGTATTGGCGGTTGGTTGCAAGGCCTCGCCATGCTGGATGAGAAGACGCCTTTTATGCAGTCGGTCGCCCTGACAATACCCTATCTCAAAGCACGTTCCATTGGAGGAGGGTTGATGACTTTGGGACATTTGGTCTTCGCAGCTCACTTCTTTGCAATGGGTTGGAAATTCGGTCCACGAAGGCTTGGCGCTGCACTGCTGGGCACGTCCGTATTGACACGACTGAAAGCTAAGGGAGTTGCAGCATGAGCGCCGGAAAGAGCTTCTGGGAAATGGATGAAATGCGCATCATCACCGGTGCAATGGTGATCCTCGGTGGTGCTACCGCTTTGCTGGTGGTAATGCCCTACATGCTGCTGAAGGAAGTGCCGCCTCCAGTTGCACTTAAGCCTTACTCCGACATTCAGCTTGTGGGACGTCAGTCTTATATTGCCAACGGTTGTGTGTATTGCCACTCTCAACAGCCCCGAGATATCGCACAAGCGCCTGACTTTAAACGCGGTTGGGGACGAGCGTCCATTGCGGGAGACTACGCATATGACACGCCGCATTTGTTGGGAACCATGCGAACGGGTCCAGACTTGATGAACATCGGCGCGAGACAGCCCAGTAAAGATTGGCAATTAGGCCACCTCTACCAGCCAAGAGCCTATACGCCGGGTTCAACCATGCCTTCTTATCCCTACCTTTTTGAGGTCCGTCAGGGCGAAGCACAAGCGAATGAAACCGTTGTGAATCTACCGCCAACCTTTGCAAAACCAGGAGAGGTGGTCATAGCACGGCCCGAAGCGCTAGCACTGGTGGAATATCTGCTTGCGATGGATCGAACATATCCGGCACTGGCCCCCCTTGCCCCAGTCGAAGATCGGAGGAAATGATGAACCAACGTTTACCAGACGATACGCCGGAAAAGTCGCCCCAGCGTCAGCGCGAACTCCCAGATCCGGATGAAGGCGTTCGTCCTTTGCCGTGGTTTTTGACCATGTTCTTAGGTGCTATGGCGATGTGGGGAGCTTTCTACATTTACAGTACACCGTCAGGTGAGGAGTCTTCCTACGGTGACCAACGCACGACGACATCCTTGCGTCCACCCGTAGCAGCCGTCAATGCTGCGCAAAAGGCTGACGGCAAACAGATCTACATTGGTAAATGTGCGGCTTGCCATCAGGCAACTGGACTGGGTATCCCTGGGGTCTTTCCACCTTTAGCCGGGTCCGAATGGGTGGTCGGCGACGAAAAGATCCTCACATTTATCATGCTGCATGGCGTGAACGGCGAGATGGAAGTGAAGGGCACGGTTTACAAGGGGGCTATGCCTGCTTGGAAAAGCCTGAGCGATGGCGACTTGGCCGCCGTCATGAGCTATATCCGAAGTGACTGGGGCAACAAGTCCGCTGAGATTGAGCCTGGAACCGTCGCAGCTCAACGCGATGCAACAAAGTCAAGGACGGAGCCCTACAAAGGTGGCCAAGAACTTAAGTCTGGCGTCTGAGGGCCGCGCCGCTGCTGGCTTATGGAAGACATTCCTGGCCAGCACAGTTGTCCTAGCTCTTGGGTTAATTGTGCTACTACAGGCAACAGCGCATGGCAACGCTTTTACTACCGAGACACTTCGGCGCACCGAAGTTGCCAACACCCCATCTCTCGTGCCTGAGCTGTCAGTCTACGATGCCGATGGAAATCACAGGACACTGCGACAGTTGCTTGCTGACGGTGGAAAGGTCTGGATTGTAGACTTTGTCTACACACGTTGCCAGACGATTTGCACCACGCTCGGATCAGTCTTCCAGCAGTTACAAAATCAAATTCGACTGCGAGGGCTTGAAGACAAGGTTGGGCTGTTATCTGTTAGCTTCGATCCTGCCCACGATACCGCCGATGCGCTTCAAATATACCGTGACCGCATGCGCATGGACCCAGCCATTTGGAACGTGGTTAGCCTTAGCTCGCCGCTTGATAGGCGGCAGTTGCTTGATGCCTTTGGCATCATCGTTATTCCGGCACCGCTAGGAGAGTTTGAACACAATGCCGCATTGCATCTGGTTAGCGGTGCAGGTCGGCTATTCCGCATCGTCGATTACCTCGATGCGACAGTAGCCCTAGACACTGCATTGGCCAATTCGCCATGATGCGTCAGAGATTTTTTCCGTTTGCCGTATGGATTGGGCTGGTCCTATGTCTGCTGGGTAGCGCATTGTCGGTACCACCAGGGCGTAGTCTGATTGAGCAGAGTATGACCTGGCATATGGTGATTCAAATGCCAATACTTTTTGCAAGCGGCTGGTTTTTGATGAGCAGCGGTTGGGAAATAAAGAAAACATCACTAGGTCATTGGAACCGGTTTGGGTTAACGGGCTTCATAGTAGCCCAGTTCATCATCACCTATTGGATGCTGCCCATATCCATCGACCGAGCAGTCGTCATGCCCCAAGTGGATGTGTTTAAACTTCTGTCGTTGATAGCCAGCGGAGCGCTTGTTAAAACGTCAATCAGTCGTTCACCAGCAGTGTTGCAGCTTTTCTTTGTGGGTTACATCGTATCGATGTTGATCACAACAGGTGTATTTCTGGCAACCACTGAAAGACGACTCTGCAATGCATACTCAATGGAAAGTCAACTTAGCGCTGGCTATGGTGTTGTTGCATTGGGTATCGCGCTTGCTTGCGCATGGGCGTTTCGGATCAACCGAAATAACTCTAAGCCTGAAGATCGGATCGAAGGTTTTTAATTCGTCTTTACTAATATTATCTTTCGAACTGGAGACACCATGCATTTTCGTAACCTCGCCCTCGCGGTCGTTATCTCTGGCAGCTTGCTGCTAGCCCCAACTGCTCATGCCGATAACAAAGCCATTGCCGCCGACGAAATGGAGGCCTATCTGGAGTTTGTGGACTACGGCGGAGGTGTTATTTTTGCCGAACAAATTCCTAAAGATGAGTGGCCTAAGATGGTTGTGATCGATGCGCGTGATCCAGCGCAATTTGCCAAGGGACACATACCCGGTGCCATCAACATGGACTGGCGTCAAGTTCTGGCGAAGCGCAATACTATTCCCAAAAATAAGCCAGTGATCATTTATTGCAACTCTGGTTCGCTGTCGGCACAAGCTGGATTTGCGCTGCGCGTGGCGGGTTGGGAAAACGTTCGCATCTTACAAGGCGGCATGATAGAGTGGCAGGCTAAAGGTGGATTTGACGCGGCGGTCAAAGCCGCGGGGCTTGCCAAGCATTGAGATTTTAGTTTTGGGGTCATGCATGTATAAATTGCTGATCAGCAAACAGTTTTTTCAAGCTACGCTTGTTATTTTAGAGTTACAAGTCATAGAAAATTGAAGTGTAATAAACTGAGTAAGTTGACATATATCACTAGCAATCAAGTGATTGCGGCACGCCAGCTTTCAACTAGCACTGCGTGATGAGGCGAAAAGTGCTTTCATCTAGGCCAATTTTTTAGACTTAGTTCAATTTAATCGTTCGCCTTGAATCCGGTGGCTTGTACGACTCGAGCCCATCTAGCAGTGTCATTCAAAATAGTGGTTTCGAATGCACTGCCAGACTCGCGAGGCACTTCAAATCCTTGTGCTTCAAGTTTGGTGCGGTAAGTTGTATCTCCTTGCGCTTTCACAACAGCTGCTGTGATGACTTCAATCACCTTAGGTGGGGTAGCAACTGGGGCAACTAGTCCAAACCAAACTTGTAAGCTCAGGTCACGGTGTCCCAATTCTGCCAGTGTAGGCACTTGGGGTAAAAAGCGTGAGCGTTCGAGGCTTGTGATTGCAATCGCATGCAACTTACCTGCTTGCACTTGCTGCATAGCACCTTGCATTTGTGTAAATCCTAACAAGACCTGGCCGCCAATAAGATCATTGAGTTGAGGGGCTGAGCCTTTGTAAGGCACGTGGACCATGTTCAGCTTTAGCCGCTCATTCAGTTGGAAACCTAAAAAATGGGACGGCGTCCCTGGGCTAAATGAGGCATAAGCAGCTTTGGACGGATTGGCTATTAGCCAGGAAGCGAGCTCAGGTAAAGTGCGCGCAGGAACGGAAGGATGAACCACGAGCAACAAGGGGCTCTCGATCCCTTTCGCGATTGGTTTGAAATCTGTCTGTTTCCAACGCAGTTGAGGGTAAGCCGAGGGGTTAATGGTGAACATAGCGTGAGTAGTGACCCAAATGCTATGGCCGTCAGCAGGTGACTTCAGGACATGCTCTGCACTCAGGTTTCCGCCCGCTCCCGCACGATTTTCAACGAGGAAGGTACCTCCCGTTTGCTTGGTCAGCTGATCTGCCAATGTGCGGGCATAGGCATCTATTGCGCCACAAGCGGGCGTGCCAACCACTAAAGTAACTGGTTTGCTAGGCCAAACAGCCGTTTGTGCAGAGACCGGCAAGGCAATTAGCAAGCCTATGCTCAGCACCGCGAGGCCTAAACGACTGGAAATTGGGTTTATGGGGAGTCTCCTGAATTAAAAAATCAAAAACCAAGTGCATGACCAGAATTTTCAACAAATCTATTAATTATCATAATGGGATAAACCACTAGATTAATATCAACATATGCAACCATAAAATTCAATTATTTTCAAGAAACGGGGCGGAGAATGTCAAGTCCTCTTGGTCACCCTAAAGCGCTGACGTTCAGCCATATGGGGTTTTATGTGCGCGATATTCAGCGCATGGCTCGCTTTTATCGCGATGTGTTGGGGTTTTTTCAGACCGACCATGGCAATCTGGGTGCAGTTGAATTGATATTTTTAAGTCGAGACCCTTCCGAGCATCACCAAATCGTTTTGGCCAGTGGTCGGCCGACTGACTTGACGTTCAGTGTGATCAATCAAATTTCACTGCGAGTTCCTGATTTGGCCACGCTGCGTGAATTGCGAAAGCGAACACTGGCTGAGCCCGATGTATCCGATCTAGCCGCAGTCTCGCATGGCAATGCCATATCAATTTACTTTCGTGACCCAGAGGGAAACCGTATAGAAGTTTTCATGGACATGCCATGGTACTGTGAGCAACCTTTGCGTGAAACGATAGATCTAGATCAAAGCGATGAATCAGTCATGGCGTCAGCTGAAGCCTTAGCGCGCAGTCGACCTAAATTTCGCAGTCGTGCTCAGTGGCAATCTGAAATGGAAACGCTCATGGGCTACAAAAAATGAGCAACGGTATTTTTGATGTGGCCATCATCGGGTATGGCCCTGCTGGTGTCACGATAGCCAACCTTTTGGGGCAGTATGACCTGTCAGTTGTAGTTCTTGAGCGGGATGCTGAAATATATCCGTTGCCTCGCGCTATTCACTTTGACGGTGAAGTCATGAGAGTGTTTGAAACTCTTGGTTTACGGCGTGAAGTAGAGGCTATATCGCGTCCTGGGTTGAAGGGTATGTATTTCAACAATGCAGCTGGCGAGACCCTATTGATTCGTGCAGGAACCTCCGAGCGAGGTCCTCACGGCTGTGCTACCAACCACTATTTTCATCAACCTGAGCTTGAAGCTGTGCTTCGTCATGGAATCCGTCGATATCCCAATGTTCAGGTTCACTGTAGCCATGAAGTTACTTCGATTGAAGTTGACAGTGAGCAGGCCACTTTGCAGGTAAAAAACTTGCTAATTGACAATGAGTTTGAAGTGAGAGCGAAGTATGTGATTGGTTGCGATGGCGCGCGTTCAATGGTGCGCAAGTTAATTGGTTCGTCTACGCTGGATCTTGGTCTACACCAACCTTGGTTGGTGTTTGATGCTCTTCTGAAAAAGGAAGTGCCCCAATTACCAGATCACACAGTGCAGCATTGCGATCCTTCACGCCCAATGACATATTGCAACGTCACGGGTAATCGGCGCAGATGGGAAATCATGATCATGCCCGGTGACGATGAAGAACAATTGGTCAAGTCCGAAACTCTATGGAAATTGGTTAGCAACTGGATTACACCCGAGCAAGCAGAAATCGAGCGTGCTGTTATTTACACTTTTCATTCAGTAATTGCTCAGACTTGGCGCAAAGGTCGTTTGTTTATAGCTGGCGATGCGGCACATCAAACCCCGCCATTTTTAGGTCAAGGTATGTGCGCTGCCATTCGAGATGCATCCAACTTAGCTTGGAAACTTGAAGCTGTGCTTCGCGGTCGATTTGACGAAGGGTTGTTGGATACTTATGAAAGTGAACGTGGGCCACATGTTCATGCTTTCATTGATTTAGCAGTCAAACTTGGCGGCATTATCCAGACAACTGATGCGGATGCTGCGCGCGAGCGCGACGCGAAGTTTAACAAAGGTCAGCCTGAAATGTTTCAATTTCCTGCTCCGCAGCTTGGGCCAGGTTTTTGGCAGGGCGAAGATGCCCCAGTAGCCCAAATATTTCCTCAGCCTAAGCTGTCTGATGGTCGCTTGCTAGATGTTGAGCTAGGGTTGAACTTTGCTGTAATCGGTTTTGAGGATGTTTTAAATGACGTTAGCGAAGTTACCCGCGAACGTTGGCTGTTTCACAGTGTCGTGCTGGTACCAGCAAGTTCGTCTGAAATTCAGACGTGGCTTTTGCAGAATAATGTGCGGGCTGTCATGGTACGTCCGGATCGATATATATTGGGTACAGCTCAATCTAGCGCAGAGCTGGACAGTATCAGTGCTTTATTGTCCAACTTTCTAGTGCTAGCTCATTGAAGATTTAAAGTTCCGCATGATTGATAAAGCCGACTCCAGTCTTTCACGCATGCTAAGCGTACTAGATCTGTTTTCAGATCAACGTCTTCATTGGAATGCAGAGGACATCAGTGAGCAGCTTGATGTTTCTTTACCTACAAGTTATAGATACCTAAAAACGCTAAGTGATGCGGGAATTCTGCAACGTGGTGCGAATGCAAAGTTCACACTGGGTCCTAGAATCATTGTGCTCGATCACTATATTCGGCAAGCTGATCCTGTTTTGCAATGTGGTATTCCTCTGTTGAAAGAATTGGTATTGCAAACAGGTTTCGACTGCGTAGTGTCAAGCCTCCGTGGTGACCAATTACTTGATACCTACCGTGAATTTGCATCTACACCAGCCAACTTGAGCTATGGACGTGGTAGACCTCGTCCGCTGTTTAAAGGGGGCGCTCCAAAAGTTATTCTTGCAGGTTTGCCAACGACTCAATTGCACAAGTTGTTTGACTCACACCAGGCCGAAATTGCTGAAGCAGGTTTACCAATAAATTGGGCAGACTTTAGGCGATATTACAGCCGGATTCGAAAGAGCGGTTTTTACTTTTCTAATGGTGAGTTGGAAACTAATTTAGCAGCTATTGCTGTGCCACTGCACCAAGGTGAGGGCGAAGTGATTGGCGCCCTAGCACTCGTAACCAGTGTAAATCGAATGGCAGTCATAGATCAGAGCAAGCTAACTCCGCTTATTCAGCGCGTTGCAAGTGAAATTTCTGCGCGCTTGAACTGATTACTTAGAATGCGGCCTACAAGCTATCAAACATTGATGTGCAATAAACTGTGTCATTGCATCTTCTCTGATGTTTTAATTATTCGTCCAGCTCTGAACGCTATGGGGAGTGTTGAATCAACTTGGTACAGTTTGCTAGGAAACGCGACTAGCGAAAACCAAATGGCGCGACACTTGCCAGTGCCAGCGTGCTGCGCTACGCTT
>JAUMCS010000021.1:0-28628 GCA_032122355.1 Burkholderiaceae bacterium | reverse complement strand
TCTTAATCCCCTAAGAATCGGGGCTATTGATTAGAGTGTGGTTATCTTTAGGGTACATTGTCCCTTAATCAGTCTTAATCCCCTAATACTCGGGGCTATTGATTAGAGTCCTTGGACCTTCTAAAATTTGATAAGAGAGTCTTAATCCCCTAATACTCGGGGCTATTGATTAGAGGTCGACTATCCCCCAAAATAGGGGGATTACATAAGTGTCTTAATCCCCTAATACTCGGGGCTATTGATTAGAGCAGACAAAATAGCCGAGATCTTCTTGGCTTTCGTTGTCTTAATCCCCTAATACTCGGGGCTATTGATTAGAGCCCTAGACAGTAAGGGCAAAAGTAAGGACAGTAAGTCTTAATCCCCTAATACTCGGGGCTATTGATTAGAGGATGAACTTTCATCCACTTGCAAACCCCTATGTCTTAATCCCCTAATACTCGGGGCTATTGATTAGAGATAGTGGCCAAAAAAGATGAGGTGGTTACTCAGTGTCTTAATCCCCTAATACTCGGGGCTATTGATTAGAGTATCGCCTATTAAGAATAACCCTATACAGTGTGTCTTAATCCCCTAATACTCGGGGCTATTGATTAGAGCCCCCTAGTAAGAGGGATTAAGACGGAGGAGGAGGTCTTAATCCCCTAATACTCGGGGCTATTGATTAGAGACCTCGCCGGGAAAAATCATTCAGTTTCAATGACTTCCAACGGGGGTTCCCAATCATTTCATCTCCTCAAAAGCTGAGCCCTGTCCACGCGCCTCTAATCCGGCCAAATGCGCACCATCAGTTACGATGTGTTTATCTAGCCACTGATCACACAACTGATTTCCATCATCTGCGAATTGTGTCCCCAACCCCCAAATACGCGTATTTTCTGTGATTGGATATATCCGCACGTCATCTCTTAGGGGATGTATGATGTTTTGCAAACCATCGATGATCTTTTGTATTTTATCCCTATCCCCACTCAAAACATACACCGAATACTGCAACCGCACGCCCTCTTTGCGTAAAAACCTCCACACCTTATTCAGGCGTGATGGGTCGGTAATATCATGCGCCAGTATCCAACGCTTCGCATGGCTGTGCTGAAGTTGTTGATCTGTCATTTTCAATGCTACGGTTTTCATAACCAATTCGCCCTTAAAAATTGTTCAAATGAAAATATCACCTGCCCCAAACGCTGTTGCCAGTGGCTGGTATGCTTTTCATACATGTTCACAGACCATCGCGTGAGGTTTTCTACATGCGGTAAGGTCTGTGCGTGCTGCACATCAATGTGCGCATGAATACCTACCAACGAACCCAAATCTTCAATCAAATTTAACCCGGGCCGCTGCCAAGCCAGCAACTGCGGGTCACTGGCTTCATAGGCCAGCTTGGCTGCCAATTCATTTTGCGCCATCACCGCCAGTGCATCCACATGCTCAGCGCCTGAAACCCTATGCTTCATTAGGTGCGCATTACACAATGCAACCCGAGGCGCATTTTTGGCTGCAGGCGTACTGCTGACCCCACATAGAAGCAGCGTTTGTGCCACCACAGCGGCCCATTGCAAATTCCACCAGTTTTGGTAACGCTCGTCCCATTCAATATCATCTAAAGCATGCACCAGTAACTCTCGCATACTGGTTTCACGGCGCCGCGTTCCTATGCACCACCCCAAATTTTTACCCTTAGCGTCCACAATCGCTACCGGTACGCCACTTTGCATACAGGCCATCAATGCACGGGTACTAATTTCCAAATTATCACTGCAGACAATGCGTGAAACTTGGTGCAATGGAATCAACCTTGTTGGATGATCTTTACGTTCAATACGCAACCGCTTCGCTGCATCTAAATCCATGCGCTCAGCACTTCCATTTTGTAAATATAAAGGCACTGCTGGGGTCATTCTGTCACCATCACGTTAGTTTCTTCAGCCAAATGCCCCCAAACGGCATCAGCTTCATTTTGAGAAAATGTTTTGCTAAACGCGCGGGCATACCGCAAAATGCTGCGCTGCAATAATTGAGATTTTTGCTCCCATGCAGAATAAAAATACCCTCTGCCGGCTTTACCCAATAAACAGGCTCCCGATCCATCTTGGCCAAAATGCTCAGGGCGCAGCGACTCAGTGCGAAATTGCTCCCACACCCACAAATCAATCATCGGGCGGTAAGGCTCCATTAAATCGCAGGCTAACGCACCTCTTCCGTGGCTTAAAGTGTGTAATGCACCCAATGCGGGGTCTAACCCTGCACACCAACATGCCGCCACGGCCTGCGAATACAACAATGTATAGCTCAGTGACAAAACCGCATTGACAGGGTCGCGCGGCGGCCTGCGGTTTCTGCCAGTGGCACCTAATGCAGGGGCAAATGCCGTGAAAAAGGCCTCAAAGTAATGTGCCGCTGCAGCACCTTCTAAACCACGTATCTGATTCAAATGAGCACTATCATCCAAGCCCAGTTTGCTTAGTGTTTCCAATATACGTCCCAATCTTTGCTGCCCATCAAACATGGGCTTGCGTAAATCAGGCCGGTTTTGACCAATCACACGCAATGTGGCTTGCTGCCTTTTTACCTTGCTATGCACAATATTGCGCGCAATGCCACAACATACTTGCGGCTGACTCAATAACAACACTTGCTGCCAGCGCTTGCGTGCATCAGAGTGGGGCGCACCCACCATCTGCGCAATCTGCTGCCCGCTCCGTCCTCCTAAGGCAACCACATGCACGCCTGCATCGGCTACGGCACTCAATACCTTGCTACTCAGGTGCGTTTCCGCACGCATCACAATACGCTCTAAGTACTTTAGTGGTATCGAACGGCCCGTATCGTTACCCGGGTTTTCTACACGCAATACGCCCGCATTTACGGTCAGTTGCGTACCTTGCCTGTCAATGTAAAGTGTGCTCATGGGTGATGATTCCGTTCCAATTTATTCGATGTAGAAAAAATCGTCGCACGCCACGGGCTCAGCTATGCCCATTTGTACGCTCTGGCTGCGGCCATCTAAGCGAATAAACACCACACGGTCTGTTTCGCTATCAATGCGGCTGCGCATTTCAGCCATCAATTTTTGAAGTTCGGCTACGCTCAGCCAACACTCATAAAATGATTTTTGACCCGCCAGCGCATGCTGCTGAACATCACGCAATGCACGGCTCCTGCGCTTGTTCTCGCTAATGTCATAACCCACTAAAAATAAATGTCTGCTTGCCATACCCGTTAGTATGAACGGGGTTATTTAAAACGCTTTGTTTGGCAAGCTTGCCAAGCTTGGTATGGCAGCTACAAGGGCTCTATGGCTCCGAGCTGATATTGCCCTAAACCCACCATCACCTCTTTGCCTATATGCAAAGTTTGACCAAAGCTCAGTAAAGGGTAAAGCGCTTGCAGCGCCGTTCGCGGGCCACGCAAAACCAATTGCCCTATCAGGCCACCCAAAGGAATGGTTCTATTCTGTTGGCCAGAATGCCGACTGATATCATGCCAATGTAGGTTAGACGTATCGGCCTCACAAGCTTTTGCAGCCAACTGTAACCCTTGGAAGTTCACTGCCCCCAACCCGCTCACCTGACACCACTGTAAGTACCGGCGGATCATCGCACGAAACAATAGTTCTGCACTTAAGGCACTGGGTGTGAATATTGGCTTGCCTGCTACTTGCAAGCGCAGCGGTGTTTGAAAGCGCAACACCACCGTACCGCCAGCAGCATCGTTAGTCGCATCAGGGTAGAGGAGTTGACCATCAATCAAAGGCACTTCTGATGCTTGTTTTTGAATTTGCACCAACTTAAAGCATCCTTTGTCTATCAATTCCGCCTCAACTGCTGCTTTAAGAATATTTTCAATAAAGCCTGCCTCTTTGGTGGCCGCAGCCATGAGCACTAGCTTAAAGCTGATGGTTTGGCCGGGCTTTAGTTTGGCAGCACCCAAGGAAGGCGGCTCTAACCAATAAAGCGGCAAGCCATCTTGAAAAGAAGGGTGTATGCGATTAACAGGGGCCTCGGGGTCAAACACCACGCCATAGGTACAGTTTTTTCGAAGTGGGCAGCCCTTGCAATCGGGCTTGCGTGTAATACATGCGGCATGGCGCAGTGCGCGGCCAAATGCACCACGCAGGGTACTTCCTGAATAATGTGGCCATTCAATGGCTTGTTGCGCCTGAATGGTTATCGTCAATTGAAGCAGTGAACTCATAGATTAATTGCCATGCCAGAACTCGCCAGGCTATACCGCTTATCGGCCGCCCCTTACCCATTGTTTGAGCCGCTCATCAAGGCGCGCTAATTCACGGCTGCTCACCACCTCAATTTGAAGTGCTTTAGCTAGGCGTTGCTCAGATTCACGCAATGGCCGGTAGGTTGCCAGCATACCCCGTGTGCCTGCACCTCCAATGCGGCGGCAGTTTTCAGATAGTTTGTATAAGGTATCGTTGGCCTTGGTATCGTCGGGATTGTTCATTTTGGCGGTTTTGCACTCAATCACAAACAACCGGTTGCGCGCCATAAATGCCACATCCATTTCATTGGGCTGGCCGCTGCTGTCGGTGACTTGTAAATTAGCGGCTTTATCTCTGATTAACAAATCACCCGTCACACCGCAAACGGTTTGGTACACATGGTGCTCAATCCAACCACCACTGGCAAACCGGCGGGCATCTTCAGATGCAAAAATCAATTCTTCACCTTGGCGTTTGAGCAATTTCTTTTCTTCAAACTTACGCAACAAAGCATCAAGGCTCAAACTGTCGTTTTGTTGCCGAGTTAGTTTGACACGCAATGATTTATCAGCCACTTGGCACAAATAGTTCAGTTGGCCAATGGGTTCTTCAAGGCTGCCCACGTTTTGGATTAAATCCGTCATCAAAACCTGCCAGCTGGCATTGGGCTGTGGGCGCTCAATGCCATCTTTTAAAGCAAACCCGTAGCCACCCAAGTAATGCCGCAAACGCAGTTGTTGCGTGAGCTTGTGTGATGGTTTGGTTTTGTCTAGCCACACCACAGAATCGGTATCAATATCCAAGTAAAAAGCAGGCCAGTGCGCAGCTTGTGCCACGGATTGCACAGCCAGTGCCATAAGCTTGGTGCCACCGGTTAAATTGACAACAATGTCTTTTTCGCCATCCACTCGTGCGGCCACTTCCAGTACGGCATGCTCTAAAGCAACCATATCGTGCTCATCTTCTAGTTGCACTTGCTGGGTTTTAATACCGTTTTCAGTCAACACGGTTGCAATATGGTTGGCACGCTGTACCATTCGTTTGCTGACCAACAGCACTGCGTGTGTGGGCTTTAAAACGGCATCCAGTGCAGGCAAAAGGTTTGCCGCAGCTTGGTCTGACACCAGCATGATATGTACGCTCATTTTTTATTTCCTAGTTCAATATTCAATGCCGCCACATGAAACGGCTCAAGGCGTGCGCCCAGTGCGCACAGTTCATCAAATGTTAATTCACGGCCTCGCATATGCGCGGGCATATCCAAAGTAAGGTTCAAGTACTTTGCCCCGCGCTGGCAAACATCAGCCGCCAAGTTCACGGGCAAAATACCGATCACGGTATCCCCCGCTTGTACCAGCTGCGGCTCAAGGTGCGGCACCCAATTGTCAACATCAAAACCCTGATGCTGCGCCCATTCAATGGCACCTGGGTGGCGGCTGATAAACCAAGTGGTCATGAATTTAAGCCTCACCCCTAAGTACAGCCAACTTCATTTTCTTACGTTCATCCTTCATATCTACCTCTACAACCTGAGGCAACCATTCAGCAATGGCATTAGCAGCTGCTAACTTATCCTCAGCTGACCAGTCTGAACCCTCGTGGGCTGTTTTGGCAAGTGATCTGGCCTTTTGATGGGCCTCCATATTTGGCTTTTCTTTTTTGCCCTTCTTTACCTCTTTAGCTTTTTCAAAATACAAAACAAATTCCTTCACTAGCCTTGCATTGGCTGACAGGCTTTGAAGCTCAGCTTCCTGCGCGGCTTTTGCTTGCCGTGCTTCCCACTGTCTTTGCGCCGATTCATCCACCTTCATCGCACCATACCCCACCGCCGTTTTGGCCCCAAAGCCCAGCCATTTAAAAGCATGCTCAAAAGCTTCTTGCAGCAGTTTCTTCCATAGATCTTGTTTCGCCAATTCATCCAGCAAACGCGCCACATCACACACCACATGAAATGCAAAATCAGATGCAGGCGGCACGGTTAAAAATACGATGGGGTTGGGGGAACCGCTATCATGTGGGGCTTTCCCATCTTGATAGTAATCGCTTTGGTGCGGGGTCATGATTTCCACCATCAGCTGATCGCCGCTAATTTGCGGCATTACATCCCAAAAGCTTAAAACGCCGCGCAAATGGTTTTCACCATCTTCAGCCTCGCTGCCAAAAAGGGTTTCTATGTGTGAATGCTGCCAATCACTCTTACCCCATTCGCCGTTAGCCAATTGCCTTGCGGCCTGACGCAATACGCCTTTCACACCACTACCCGCCAAATAGGGCAAACCGTAGGGATTTAAAAACGCAAACCCATTTTCCAGCGGGTGCTGATTACCTAAGCCGGTGGCAAATGGCGCAACTGATTCGGCCACCAAACGTATACCCTGCTGGGCCGGTATCGCTTCAAACAACTGTGCTTGACGCTCACACTGGGCTTGAGCGGTTTTTTTATCGTTTTCAGAGAACCTGCATACAACAGATAATGCATCTACTTTTTTATCTTTCACAATCCTGGGAAAGTACATACCAAAGCGCAAACCAGGTGAAGCATTTTTGAAGTCCTCAGTCTGCAAGTATTCAGGAACTAATTCGGCCACCATATCAATCACCGTCCTTCTTCAGGTTAGCCTTGCGCGCCCCCGCCATTTGCCGCAACCAGCGCAGCCATGCAAAGGCTTCTGTGGTGATGGCTTGGTAATCACTGGGGCTAGCCGTAATGAGTTTGCCTATGAAATCTTCAATGCCTTGACATTTAGCCACCCATTCGAATTGGGTGGCCAACCAATGGCATAAATCATGCGCCACTACCTTTTGTTGCTTTTCTTTTTCTTGACAAAACGCCAGCACCTGCAGTAGGCCACTGTTCATGATTAAAGCGGGCACGCCTTTGGCGAAATTGATATGGTCTTTGTCATAGTTTTTAGACTTTTCCCATGCGTCTTTGGCACGTTTTTGTTCAAGTGAGAGGGTTGGAGTTACTGCGTTATTTTTTGTTGTATTGTTCATTGCCAGCTCCTCAGGCTTTTTCCACCACGGTGGCTACTACCAAGCCGCGCCCTGTGGTGGCGTCACCACCTATTTGTAGCAGCTTGCTGTGCAGCACCGTTTTGACATGATTCATTACCGTGGCGGCGTCAAAATGCGGCCCCTTGTCACCGCTACGGCCTTGGCTGGCCAGCAGTGGCGCAATCATCAATGTTTCAGGGGGTAAGTTTTCTGTGTAAAACAAACCACCATCCTCTGCCACCCCTGTGGTTTCACTGATGCGCACATGGGGCTCTACCAACATGGCATGTTGGCTGAAATAGCCAAAGTCGGTGTCGCTCAGCACCACCAAACTTTGCTTTAACTTTTCACGAAAGAATGCATAACCCGCACCCTTCGGCATGGCTGTATCAGCCAAATAAGTGGCAAATTCCGCTAATACACTGGATTGTTTATCTGCGGCTGTGTATTCAAATGCTTCCAGGTGCAATTTGTTTTTTTCGGTACCACCACCCAGCTGCGCATCGCTGATAGTCAGGCAATCCCCATCTTTCAGCGCTGGCAATGCTGGCCATTGGGTTTCAATACCCACATGCCCCAGTAAGCGCTGGGCCCGTGCAATGGCTTGCGGGCACGTGGCGTAAACAAAACCACCCTTCAGGCAACGAACGGGTAAAGCCACCAATTGGGCATCACCAAAGCTCACCGCCCCCGCGTGCAATTCAGAATCTTGTGATGCAGGCCCGAATAAGGTGTTGATATGGCCTTCATCGCCACCCAAACTTTTAAAACTATGGCGCACGGCACCTTTAATGCCGCTGCCCGCAAAGCAAGGGTGTTGCGTATGTCGTTCGCGCTGAATGGGGTTATCAATCACGCCAATGGCTTGGCCTGCACCCATGTGTACGGGGCTAACTGCGTAGAAAAAAACGGCTGCTTGTTTTTCAAACATGATGGTCCTTAGATGTTCAAAAGTTTTCGATATAAAAATAGGGGTGATGAAAGATTTACTGCCAATCAAATACGGCTAATGCAAAGCGGTTAAAACCTTCTGCGCGTCGGGTGTTATCTTCGCAGGGTTCTGACCACAAACCGCATTCGGCAAGCTTGCCAAGTTGCTCCGGCGTTGCCTGCAAATCTTCAAGCCAGTAAACACTGCCAGCGGGTGCAGCACGCAGGGCGGGTTTGGGTTGCCATTTGGCCAAGTCCCAGCCTGAAATCACTTCGCTACGCGGCACGCTGGCGCAAACTAACTTGGCTTTCACGCCATGCAAATCTAAAAAGTACTCACCGTTTTGTTCGGTAAACCCATTGGGCAACCAACCCCGCGAAAAAATACCAGGGGTCGTCAGCACCAAGCGGCACCGGCGCTGCGCAATGAGGGTTTCAAAGGGTATGGCAGCCGGTTTCAATGCCATGTTTTGCATCGCAGCTGCACGGCCATCACCACCTAGGCGCAAAGTGCTATGGGCAGGCACATCTGCGCCCACAACGCTAGCCACAAAACCCACACCTGGCAGCATGCTAACGGCTTGAGTGGTGAATAGCTTGCCCTCTTCCACGGCGCGTTGTTGCGCGCTCAAGCCGATACCGATGCGATTTTCTGTTTTCCATAAATCGCCCACACGCACCAAATCCGTTTTGGCAGTCGGCAATTGGCCTTCTAAATACCGCTGCCAACCCTGTTGTGTCAGCCACAAGCCGCTCGCTGCCTTGCGCCGCTCATCGGGTTCAGCCATCACAGGCAAATAGGTCAATGAACCTGAACTCAACATACCGGTGTGCAAATTTTGCGCTTGTATTTTTTGAATTTGGTATTGGGTTTCTGGCGTGCCGTCTGTCACTTCCAATTCGTGCACCACCAAATCCGCGGGCAATGCATGCAGGGTTTCATACTCACCAGACGAAAGCTTACGCCCCAGGGTAAATTGGGTTAAGGTAAAGGGCCCCGGTTTAGTAGGCGTGCCCAGACTGGGGTGGTTGATTTCACCTTTGGCAAAGCGTGCCAAATCCACCCCTTCAGCGGCCAAAATACCACTGCGCAAAGCACCCGCAGCCACGGAAGGCCAAGGCGGGATCAGTGCTTCACCATGACTGCCAGGGTCGCCAAAAAGTTTGTTACCACGCATGAACAACACATCCAGTGGTTCAATAAAAATGTGGGTTTGCGATGTGACTAATGTGCTCATGCCGCGTTTTCCGTTAATGTAGAGTTCTTGTGTTCTTCCGTGCGCTCACTGCGCACTTCGCGCGCAAAAAATTCCGCCACACTCATAAAGTTGGCCAACCAACTCAAGGGCTTCTTGTTGCTGCGGATTTGGTGTTGGTCTTGGCATAGTTGCGCTAAATCCTCGGCTAGTTTGGGGGCCCATTCTTTCCCCTCGCCACTGGTTTGACGGTCTAGCTGGTAGGCCAACAAACAACTCAGCATTTCGGTGCTGGTGGTGTCGGTGGGCTCGGGTAAATCACGCAGCCATTCCAAACTGTTGTACACAGCGCGGCGCGAGGTTTCGCTAAGCCGTAGAAAATCAATAAGCCTTTGCAGCACAAGCATAGGTTGTGGCTTGTTGGTTAGCCCGTTCTTGGCTTGATCGCCAACTTTGCCCCAATTGGCTGTGAGGTAAAGCGCACCGCCTGAGCGCTTCACCACGGTAATCGAAAAGGCATTTCTACCCCCTTCATTTTTGGCACGTTTCTCAGCCTCGCGCAGGGCTTGTAATACCGAACCCATGGGTGCTTGGTGGTGCGCAATCACAGCACCGCATGAGGCAGTCGCGTGTTTACCCATCAAGCGCATCAAGCGCCCGTTCAAAATACCGAAACCATTTTTGCAATGCAAGGTGTTACGTTGATATTTGGCCTTGCCCCAGTCCATTTTTTCATCATCCGGCAAGGTGCCGCTATAGGCATCGCGCAAACGCTGCATCACACTCAATAAATCACTGGTGGGCAACATCGCCAACACATCATCACCACCGGCATAAATCAAACGCCCCAGATGCTCAACTTCCACCACGTGCCGCACAACCGTTTGTGAAAAATCGTTCAATGCACCTGATATAGCCAAATGCCGGTTGGGGCTGATGGCGCGCGCTTGTTGACCGTAGTTTTGTAAATCCTCGTGCTTTTGAGCGTGCTTCTCAAACCCTGGGCGTACCTTGGGGTGAAAGCTCTCGATGTATTTAATGGCTGTTTTGGTTTTGGTATCGCCTGACAAGATGGCACCCATACGGTCGCCATCCATCAAAATCATGCTGTAGTAGGTTTCAAGTTTGTCCACACCCAATATATCGCGCACCTGGCGCTGGGCTGCATCGTACTCGGCATCATCATCGGCTTCTTCCAGTAAAGCAGGTAAGGATTTAAGTGCGGCTGCATTTTCTTTAGAGAGTTTTTTTAATAAAGCTCGGGGCAATGCCACCATATCAGCATCTTTTGAATGAACTGCTTGTGCCAAAGCCTGCCATTTTTCAGGGCTTGCACCGTCTGCCCATTGCTTCATTTGGCCAGCCAATGCCATGGTATGCGTAGACACCACAAAGCGTGAAGTCGCCTCATGGCCCATGGCCTTTGCAACCTCATCGGCAAACAAACTCGGCCATAAGCGTTTGAGTGCAGCCATCGCACCCAAGTGCTCGCCATCTTTCACCCACGACTTTTTCTTGCCGTGGAGTTTGGCCCATAAAGTATCCGATTGATTACGGTACGATTTTTTTAACTGTTCACGGTCGGTAGTTAACCACTCACTCTCGCCGGTTAATGAGCAACGCCAGCCGTTTTGCGGCAACTGTGCAAAGGTACGACCAGCCTTGGCTGCGGCCAATGCGCGCTCGGCCAAGTCATAAACGGCAGGGTACAAGGTGCCTGGGTTGGGCGACCAAAAAGTGGTGCGGTCATCCCAAGCCATGTCTTTTTGCAATACTTTCCAGGCAGGGCTACTTAAAAAGCCGCAGGGTTTATTGGGCGACACACCAAAAAATGGTGCCATGGCAGCGCTGAGCTGAGTGGTGTCTAAATCGTTTTGCTTTTGTACATTGCGGGGCTGTATCAATGAAAATGGCACAACCGCCCAATGCACTTCAGGAAAGCCCTGCAACTGCTGCTGCATTTGTTCAAAGCAATACAGCTCAGGGTTCACCGTGATTTCTGCCGCATTCAATAATCGCTCTACAACCTCCTTGCCTGTTTGTTGCAGCCACGCACGAACAGCCTGCTCGCTTTTTTTGGCAATGGCTTTGGCTTGGGATGCAGGCACTACCGCCACAAAACGATTGGGCAATGCGGCGCTGAATAAGGGGTTGGCATCCGTGGCTTTTTCTTGCCAATCGCAACCTTTAAACATTGACTCGGGCAAACCCATTTGATCGCGCAACCAAAGATCAACTTGTGGAATACCGCGCAAGCGTGGAAACAACACCGCATCCGGGCCTAGTTCTTCACACAGTGGGCGCATGGCTTCCCATGCCAGGCGTGAAAGCAAGTGTGAGCCCGCCCATAAATCAGAGGTACTGCGTGCCGCAGCAATAAAGCTTTGCACGGGGCCCAGTGCCATGGTTAATAATGCGGCTTCCCCATTAGGGTCAGCAGCAAAAGCACCGGCAAATGCGCTGGTCAAGTCTAGGTGATCCCAAATATTATGATCTGGTACGCGTGTATCGGCCGGCAAATGGTGCCACAACACTCCCAGCTCGCCGTTGTCAGCAGTTTCCTTGAGTTCTGGTGCAAAGCGCCAAAAGGCCAGCAGGGCACGGCGCTTATCATACGGTTCATCGCCTTTAATGCCCAGGGTATTTGTTATGCTTAGATGGTGATCAAGGCTGCGTTTTTTGATGTCACCCACTTCTGTTGTGGTTAAATTTCGCAGGCCTATCTCATCACCGGTTAATGGATGAATCAATACGGGCTGTTTGGTGAAATGAACCTGTGAACCAGGCGCCACTTTAAGCGTGATTTCCTTGCCCTTTTTGGTGGTCACGTCCAGCTCTTGCATGGGCCACTGTGGGCGATCGGCGGCAGCCGCCCACCAGTCGGCACGCTGAATATGCCCATAAATCTCTGGTGAGACACTGCTTTTAAATGGGGTTTTGAGCAATATTGCTGACAGTGTTTGCGATGTGCTGTCCGCATCATCTTCTACATAATTTTTCAAACCCATTAATCGGCTCAGGGCAAGGGAAGTCCCGTTTTCATGCCCTTCAGGGTCGCGCATCAGCACCAAAGCTTTTTCAGCAGGATCGTGTATGCGTGCGGCTATTTTGGTATGCCAAATTTTTGATGTCATGGTTGTTAAGCTTTAATTCGGGTCAAAGGACGTTCGGGATTGGTGGTATCGAGGTGGGTATAAACCGTTTGCCAAATGCGTAACAAATTTTGTGCAGCAGGATTAAAGTTACGTGGAGGCAAATGCGGCATATGAAAAATCACCCCGACTAATTGCCCATCCGTTTCAGCCCGTACCTTAAAACGTAACTGGTTAGGCAATCGTGCATTGTTGCCCCAAGCTTTGACAGAGTGGTTTGTCACCGGATAGCTGAGCCATTGGCGGTCTTCGATTTGAATTGCGTTATTACCGCTGCTTAAAGAAAACTGCGTACGCAAAGCAATTTTAATTTTCGCCAATGTTGTCATCAAAGATGCCCAATCTTTGTGCGGCTTTGTTTGCCACACAAGCGCGCCCTTGGTATCTGCTGCAACAGCATGGGGCCAGTCCAACCTCATGCACTCATTCAAGCTGCGCTTCCAAGCATGGTTGAAATCCCCTACTAAGCCATCTAGGCTGTATGAGCCCCAAGCATTGCGGCTGCGGCCACCTACAGTTCCGTATAGATGCATTAGTTGCAAAGCCGTTTCAATTAAATCCGACTCATCTTCAGGGTAGGCAATAGAAAGCTCAGCATTTTCATTGGCTTGAATGGCTGCGTTGGCTTTGAGTGCTGTACCTTGTGCATATGCCAAAGGGCCATAGCCCATATAAAGTTGAGCACCCACAGGTTTAGCTACATTAGGGTGTTTGACAGGCATTTCATTTTTAGGCCAATCCTTCATGGAACCCGCACTCCAGCTTGAAAGCCGAATTAACACCTTGCTTTTGCGGGCAGCAAACTTATCTTGGCCTTCTTTGTCATTCTCCAGCCAAGCATGCCCAAACAAAAGCCCTTCGGCTTTACGCATTTCATCAACGCGCACGGCATAATTTTTTTGCATGGCATACGCCACACGCCACCATTGGCGCAATTGCGCCTTAAAGGGGGGCGTGCGCCAGCGGCCGCTTTGGTTGGCATCGCCTAAAAATGCAGGCGTATGAAACTGAATGGTTAATGTTTGTACTTTCATGGGTAATTTTTAGTTACATTTTTCAATTTTTCAAAACTCTAACAGATGAACCCGTAACATTCGCCTTTGGCAAGCTTGACGTTTTTACCTATAACGGATGATTTTTACTCGGCCGGGTTGCAAATTCAGCCTATAACCTTGTTGGCGGCCACGCCGTCCTATGTTTTCGCGATGAATTAAGCCCACCAAGGGCATTGCTCCGCTTTCCTGCAATTTTTTCTCCATTCTGGAAAGCTGCTGACTAAAGCTATCACCCATGGGATTTTTGCTATTCAACCACTCATCTAAACGGTTTGGAATATGCATCTCACCCATGATTTGCTTGACGGCATCCAATGCTTCCGATTGCCATTCGGGGTCATCAGCTATTTTGGATGGCGCGCGCATGGGCGGCAACTGCTTCTGGCAACGCCATGCCAATAAAGCCATTAGGCCGAGCTGTAAGGGGGACAATTTAACGGATTTGCCGTTGATGCTCACCGCAGATTTTGGCAGGTCAACAACCAAATCAATTTGGTCTACGGCACAGTTGGCAGCCTCAACCGCCTGGGCAAAGCCACTGTGTGTTCCCTTCAAAGCGGCGGGCAATAAACTGCGTAAGCGCACAAATGGTATGTGACCCAGCCACACTTTAGCGTGCTGTGCATCTATGGGGTCTTGCTGCGGCCCTTGCCCTGCAATAATGCGTGAATAAGGTGATGGATAAAAAAATTCAGCCCGCGATTCAAATGGGCTTGACACCAACACATGAGAAAGTTTGTCTTGTGGCCGCCCCCATAAACTCATGGCATAGCCCATAAAAAAGCCCATAGTTTTACGCCCACCCGCAATAGATGCATGTATTTCTGAATGCTCATCCTCGGTCAGTTGCCGAATAATCTCCGCTATTCCATCCGCTGCGGCCTGATTGTCGGCATCATCTCGAATGTCCGTCAGGGGCTGCCCATTGTGTGAACGAATCACGGTAATATGGCTTTCATCAAAAGCTATCGGCGGCAATTTCCAATCTTCGCATAACCGGTGAAACCAGCCTGGCTGGTTCGAAAGCAACATCAAGCGCGCATTATCGGCACCCCGTTGTGTGGTGATCAAACGAATTTCATCAGGAACCCATTGGGGTTCAGAGCCAACGCACAATGCATATACCGTTTCCGTCACAATTTGAGGTGACAAACCGGTCACACACACCAAAATTCTTTTGGGTCTGGGTTGGGAAGGCAAGGGGCTTTTATTGGCGGTTTTTGATTTCATTTGAGTATTGTCAACCAAGCACAAGCGAAATCTACATTTGGCAAGCTTGCCAAAATCTGAACGGGCAGCAACACACAGACTTGCACGTTACTCCGCCATTTGACTTGCATTGCCTGGAATGGTCGGCGTTGGATTTCGGCAAGGCGCGTCCGGCCAGCTCTGGTGATCGTGACCGCGATGTTGGCAATGCTGCGGCAATTAGGCGTTGTTCCGTTATTTAGCCGCCCTAGTATGAGTGGCATCGCGTTTGTCACCCCCAAGCAAACACATCAAGGCTAAGATCGGCAGATTCTTCAAGAAAGAAACCCAGTTTATGAAGCTGCAAAACAAAAAATGCCTCAGCGCTGGAATTCCAGAGCACAGCGTCAATGGCAAGGAAATCAAGCGGTTTGACGCAACCTCAAAAAAGAACGGAGATATCTTTTAAAAACGATGGTCTAATTCACTAAAGAGTGGGTATCTTTCGGGACAAAAACCGCTTACACACCATTCACCCCAGTCACTCAATTTCACGATGCCGAACGAGGGTAGGGCGCAGGGTGCTGAAATGCTGGGCTAGTTGTTCGCTGACATAAACCGAACGATGCTGGCCACCGGTGCAGCCAATGGCGACTGTGAGGTAACTGCGTTGGTCCTGCTCAAAGCGGCTGAGCCAGTGTTGAATAAATTGGGTAATGTGCTCGACCATTTCTTGCGCTTCGGGCTGCGATTGTAAATAGGCAGCTACCTCGGCATCTCGGCCATTTTGCGGGCGCAATTCACGCACATAGTAGGGGTTGGGTAATACCCGTACATCAAAAACAAAATCGGCATCCAGCGGAACCCCTTTTTTGAAGGCAAATGATTCAAACACCAATGTCAGCTGAGAATGCGGCACCTGCAATAGATCACGCACCCATTGCCGCAGCTGCGCCGGACGCAGTTTGGTGGTGTCTATCACCGTGGACTGACTGCGCAAGCCCGCCAACATCGCACGCTCTAGGTTAATGGCATCCACTAATGCCAGTTGATCCGGTGCAGCTGGCGTGGGTGCCTCCGTGCTCGGGGCAATCGGAAGAGCAGATAAAGGGTGAGGCCGCCGGCTTTCAGAAAAGCGCCTGACCAAGGCATCGGTGCTGGCATCCAAAAACAGCGTGCGCACCACCACCCCTTCTTGCGCTAATTCATTGAGTAAATTGATCAGCATAGGCAGTGAACCCGCACTGCGTACATCCACCGCTACCGCAATGCGTTGTTCAGCCCGTTGTTGCGTGCGTGTGGTCGCCGTTTCAATAAATGCCCGCAGTAGCTCGGGCGGTAAATTATCCACACAGAAAAAACCGGCATCCTCCAAAGCATGCATGACTACCGATTTGCCCGAGCCAGAAATGCCGGTAATCAGCACCACATCTTGCACCGCAGAGGTGGGGTTAGAGGGTATGGGATGTGGGTTCATGAAATAGGCCTTGATGTTTAAGGGGTGACAGCCGTGGAAACTTTACCGCTGCTGAGCAATTGCTCGGCATGGGCCAAACTGGTGCCTAAGTGATCACCCCCCAGCATACGTGCAATTTCAGCAATACGGGGTGGGCCTTCCATGGCCTTGATTTCACTGCGTGTGACGGGGCTGCCCTGATTTTCATGGCTGTGTAAGCCCTTGGCCACCACAAAGTGATGATCAGCACAGGCGGCCACTTGGGCCAGATGGGTCACGGCCAGCACTTGGCGATTCATTCCCAAGCGCTTCATCAAGCGGCCCACGGTATCGGCCACCACACCCCCCACACCGGAGTCAATTTCATCAAAAATCAGCGTGGCAGCACCCTCTGGGTTGGCTTGTGCAGTGGTGGTGGCAATGGCCAAAGCCAAGCGCGAAAGCTCACCCCCCGATGCTACCTTGGCCAAGGGCCGTGGGGTACTGCCCGCATGGCCCGCCACTAAAAACTGCGCCGATTCTTGCCCATGGGCCTGGGGCTGGGCTTCAGGCTCAAATGCCACTTCAAAGCGCCCACCCGTCATGCCCAATG
Organism: Burkholderiaceae bacterium; assembly: GCA_032122355.1. Lineage (GTDB taxonomy): Bacteria > Pseudomonadota > Gammaproteobacteria > Burkholderiales > Burkholderiaceae_C > RFTU01. The sequence goes on along the minus strand of JAUMCS010000021.1, from coordinate 11,843 downwards.
TTTGCATGGCAGCGGTAACTTGTTGTGCCAATAGCGGCGCACAGGCTAAGCGCAAGCCCGTGGCTTCCTTAGCTGCTGCGGTGTAATTTTTCTGCGCTGTAGCCAGTTGTGCTTCCAGTGCCTCAAGGTTGGCCGATTGTTCGAGCTGGCTGAGTTCCTGTTCCCACTGCTGCCACAAAGCGAACAAATCAGCGGGGGCGCGCCGAAAGCGCCGCGCTAAACCCATCCAAGCAGAAAGGCGCGTTTCCAGCGCTTGTAGCTCAGCGGGATCGGCTTCAGCGTGATCAAGGTAATTTTGCAGCTCATGAATGGCCTCTTGCGTGAGAGATTGAGCTGAAAGCAGCGTATCCACCGTGCTTTGTAGGCGCTCATCATGGCGGCTGGCATCACCTAAACGCGCAATGCTGCGCCCCATCAATGCGTGGGCGGATGCATCATGGTCGGATAACCACTGCAGCGCAGTTTGCGTGCTTTCAATCAAAGATTGTGCATGAGAAATGCGGCGGTGCTGAGCATCTAACTCTTCCCATTCGCCCTCTTTCGGTGCTAGGGTGCGCAGCTCAGAAACTTGCCAGGCCAAGCCCTCACGTTCGCGCGTGAGCGCATCTTGTTGGGTTTGGGCTTGCTCAAGCGCTTGCTGTGCTGCCCGCAGAGCCTGCCACTGTGTGCGTAAATGGGTGCTATTGACACCGGCCAAATGATCAATCAAGCCACGAACCGCGGCCGGGCGTGTCAGCCCTTGCCAAGCGTGTTGGCCGTGTATATCGAGCACGTGCTCGGCCACTTCTTTGAGTTGCGCCAGTGTGGCCGAGTGGCCGTTAATCCAAGCACGGCTACGCCCTTGAGTATCAATGCTGCGCCGAAGGAGCAATGGGGGTAGGGGGGCAGGGTCTTCATCACTAAAGCCGGCCTCGGCTAACCATGGTAGCAGGGCATCAGGCGTATCAAACTCGGCGCTGATATCGGCACGTTGGGCGGCTTCACGTACCATGCCCGCATCACCTCGGCTGCCTAAGGCAAGTTGCAAGGCATCAATCAAAATCGATTTGCCCGCACCCGTCTCGCCGGTTAGCACCGTAAAGCCAGAGGCCAATTCAATGTCGAGCGCATCCACAATGACAAAATCACGAATCATCAAACGGCGTAACATTCAAGCAACTCCTTCTTGCCATCCTAGCTTTTGGCGCAGTGTGGCGTAATAATTCCAGCCTTTCGGGTGTATGAAGCGCGCATGGTGGGCTGAGCGCCGAATCACCACCACATCACCATGCAGCAGGCTGGTCACACTTTGCATATCAAAGTTAGCCGACACATCTTTGCCAGCCACAATTTCAATGCTTACCTCACCATTGTCAGGCAAAACAATGGGCCGATTCGATAAGGTATGCGAGGCAATGGGTACGAGTACCATGCCATCAATAGAGGGGTGCAGCAAGGGCCCACCTGCCGACAAGGCATAGGCCGTGCAGCCCGTGGGCGTGGCCACAATCAGGCCATCAGCCCGAAAATTGGCCACAAATTGATGGTCGATGGATACTTTGAGTTCCACCATAGAAGCCGTAGCACCACGGCTCACCACCACATCATTGAGTGATAAGCCGGTCGCAATACGTTGCTCATCACGCCAAATTTCTGCTTCCAGCATGCAGCGCTTTTCTTCGGTGTACTGCCCGGCCAATATCGCTTTAAGGGCATCTTTGAATTGCCCCACGGGGATATCGGTAATAAAGCCCAGCCGGCCTTGGTTGATGCCGATCAGCGGTATATTTTGTTGTGCGAGAAGGCGTGCAATACCCAGCATGGTGCCGTCGCCGCCCACTACAATGGCAGCATGGCATTGTTGCCCCATTTGCGCTTTGGTGACAATGGGGTACTCGCTCATGCCGGTATTGTGTGCAGTGTCTTCCTCTAGGTAAACATGCACACCGAGGCGTTCTAAAAAATGGGCAAGCTCTTCTAGCAACGGTCTGATACCATGAGCTTGATATTTGCCCACAATCGCAATGTGTTGAAATACGAGATTTTTAACTGGAAGTGTCATACCGTGATTAAACCATGGACTTTACAATTCGTAAACAATGGATGATAGAGCCAAAATCTTACTAAAAACGCTGGTCGAGCGCTACATCGTCGAAGGGCAACCGGTCGGCTCGCGCACATTATCGCGTGCATCGGGTCTAGAGCTCAGCCCCGCCACGATTCGCAATGTGATGTCTGACCTTGAGCATCTGGGTTTAGTGGCCAGCCCGCACACCAGTGCAGGGCGGGTGCCTACCTCCAAGGGGTACCGGCTGTTTGTCGATACCATGCTCACAGCACAGCCTTGGACTACCGAGCAAGCCATGGCCGCCGATGTCGATGCCGTGCGCGAGCAATTGCACCCTGATCAGCCCCAGCGCGTGATTACTCAAGCGGCTCAATTGCTATCAAGCCTATCGCAGTTTGTTGGGGTGATCACCACGCCTCGACAGTCGGGAGTGTTTCGGTACATTGAGTTTTTACGATTAGGCGAGCGTCGTGTGCTGGTGATCTTGGTTTCATCGGAAGGTGATGTGCAAAATCGGGTAATTTTTACCGCCCATGACTACACCCAAAGCCAATTGCATGAAGCCACTCAATTTCTGAATTTGCATTATGCGGGCTTGACGGTAGAAGATATGCGAGCCCGCATCAAAACCGAAGTAGACAGCTTGCGCATTGAAATTGCTGCATTGATGCAGGCTGCTGTTGAGGCGGGTTCTGAGGCCCTGAGTGAAAGCGATGGGCAGGTGGTGGTGAGTGGTGAGCGCAACTTATTGGCTGTACAAGAGTTTGGCCAAGACATGGGATCAATGCGCAAGATGTTTGACTTATTCGAGCAAAAAACCCAGTTACTACGCTTACTCGATGGCAGCAGCCGTGCCGAAGGCGTGCGAATTTACATCGGTGGTGAAAGCCAAATCATGCCCGTTGAAGAGTTAAGCGTGGTTTCAGCCCCCTATGAGATTGATGGCAAAATTGTAGGTACTTTAGGTGTGATAGGCCCCACTCGCATGGCCTACGACCGCATGATACAAATTGTCGATATCACATCAAAATTGGTCAGTAACGCGCTGAGTTTGAAAAGCTGAGCGAGCTTCATATAGGAAATTCTGTGAAAACACAAGCATCGGTATTTAAAGCCTACGATATACGTGGCATTGTCGGACAAACCATCCACGCTGAGTTTGCCGAGCATTTAGGCAAAGCCTTTGGTACTCAAGCATTGGCTGCGGGAGAAAAGGCCGTAGCCGTTGGCCGCGATGGCCGTTTATCGGGGCCTGAATTGGCTCAAGCCTTGATTCGAGGCCTTATTTCCACAGGTATTGATGTCATTGATTTGGGCCCCACTACCACGCCCATTCTGTATTACGCTGCCGCCACCCGAGGCCACCTGGGTTGCCAAAGTGGTATTCAAATCACAGGCAGCCACAATCCCAAAGATTACAACGGCTTCAAAATGGTGCTATCAGGGCGCGCTATTTTTGGCGAAGACATCCAGCAACTACGCGACTGTATTGAGTCTGAGGCTTACCGCGTAGGTAACGGCCAAATCACCACCTTCGATATCGCCCCCGAATATGCGCAGCGCATCACCGGTGATTGCTGCTTAGCGCGCCCAATGAAGGTTGTGATTGATTCAGGCAACGGCATTGCCGGCGCTTTTGCTCCGGCCGTGTTGCGTGAATTGGGCTGTGAGGTGATTGATTTATACAGCCGAGTCGATGGCAATTTTCCCAACCATCACCCCGACCCCAGCAAGCCTGAAAACCTGGCCGATTTAATCATGGTGGTCAAAGCCACCGAGGCTGAGTTGGGCTTGGCATTCGATGGCGATGGCGATCGCTTGGGGGTTGTGACACCCAGCGGCCAAATCATTTACCCTGATCGGCAAATGGTCCTTTTTGCCCGCGATGTGCTGTCACGCCAGCCGCAAGCACCCATTATTTTTGATGTGAAATGCTCGCAACGTTTGCCCGTGGCCATACGTGAAGCGGGGGGGCAGCCCGTGATGTGGAAAACCGGACACTCCTTGGTGAAAGCCAAACTCAAAGAATTGGCCGCCCCATTGGCCGGTGAAATGAGTGGGCATATTTTCTTTGGTGAGCGTTGGTATGGTTTTGATGATGCCCTTTACACCGCCGCACGGTTACTGGAAATTCTCAGCCGCTCAGCCGATGCGGGGGCTGTACTAGAAGCTTTGCCCACCAGTTTTAGCACACCTGAATTGAACGTGGCTTGCGCCGAAGGTGAGCATCACCGTGTGGTGGCCGAGATATTGAATCGGGTTCGCACAGGCCAATTGCGTTTTGAGGGCGGGCAAATAGGCGATATGGATGGCCTTCGTGTCGATTTTGCCGATGGCTTTGGCCTCATTCGCGCATCTAACACCACGCCTGTGTTGGTATTGCGCTTTGAGGGTCATACCGAGCAAGCCTTGCAGCGCATCGAACACACCATGATGCAATGCTTATTGCAAGTCAAGCCTGATGCCGTTGTTCAAGCCTCAGCGCACTGAGCTTTCTAAGCCCACGGTTTCTACCCCAGCATGGGTGTGGGCGGCTTATGCCTTGCTGTGGTGGATGATGGCGCCGTTTCATTTGTTGCGCGTATTTTGGCGCAGCAGGCGCGAGCCCCTCTACCGCTTGGCCTGGCCTGAGCGCTTGGCTTGGGGCGCTCACTATCAAAAGCCATGGAACAACGCACATTCCCTGATTTGGATCCATGCGGTTTCATTGGGTGAAACGCGGGCGCTACCGCCTTTGTTGGCGCAATTGCGGCAACAGTGGCCCCAGTACCGATTGCTCATTACCAGTACCACGGCAACGGGTCGACAAGCCGCGAGTGCCTTATTGCAGCCCGGTGATGTCGCTTGCTGGTTGCCCATGGATATGGCCGGTGCAATGCGGCGTTTGATGCGCCGATGGCAGCCTGTCATGGGCTTGTTGATGGAAACAGAAATTTGGCCCCAACTCATGCGTGCAGCACAGCAGCACGGTGTGCCTATGGTGCTGGTGAACGCGCGTTTATCAGAACGCAGTTTGCGCAAAGGCAGGCGCTTTCAAAGCCTATTACAGCCTGCCATGGCGGCATTGCGTTTGACCTTGGCTCAAACCCAGGCCGATGCCGAGCGTTTGCGTATGGCAGGCGCAGAGCCGGTGCAGGTATGCGGTAATTTGAAATTTGATGTCGCTATAGCCCCCGCATTGCAAGCGCTTGGGCAGAGTTGGCGTCAAAGCCTTCACCGTGCGGCCCCCGAGCGTGTGGTTTGGATGGCCGCCAGTTGGCGCGAGGAAGAAGAGGATATGCTCTTGCATACATGGCGCACATTACCTGAGCCCAGGCCATTGTTGCTCTGGGTGCCGCGGCACCCCCAGCGTTTTGATGCGATTGCCCAAAAAATTCAAGCGCAGGGTTGGTCGGTGGTGCGCCGCAGCCATTGGTCAACTAGCCCACCGCCAGCTGATGCACAGGCTGATGTATGGTTGGGAGATTCCATAGGCGAAATGCCCGCCTACTATACCTTGGCGCAATGGGCGATATTGGGGGGTAGTTTCGCGCCTTTAGGTGGGCAAAACTTAATCGAGGCCATCGCTTGTGGCTGCCCGGTGCTGATGGGGCCGCATACATTCAATTTTGAAGAAGCCGCACAACTCGCATTGACAGCAGGGGTTGCACTAAGGGCAAATAACTTGGCGGATGGATTGAGTGCTTTGTGTGCCGAGCAAAACGCACACAGGCTTGCGGTAGATATTGCATCAATGTTCGAGCGATGCCAGGCATTCGCTCAAGCCCATGCCGGTGCGGCAGGGCGGATGGTGGCGCATCTGGCCACCATACCCCACACCCCAGCCTGATGGTATTGGGGTGTGAGAACAAGCTGATTACTTCTTGTTTTGTTTCTCGTCTTTTTTGCCTTTGCCTTTGGCTGCGGGAGCAGCAGCAACAGGCGCAACGATTTCTTCTTCTGCCTTGGGCTCAGCCACTGACACAATCACAGGGTTGAGGGTACCGTGGCGCACGACCTTGGCGCCAGTGGGTGCCACAATGTCAGATATGTGTAATGACTTACCGCGTTGCAGTTCAGAGAGGTTGACCTCAATAAACTCAGGCAACTGCACAGCCAAGCATTCAATTTCTACTTCGGTAGCAACGTGTGACACCACGCACTTGTCGGTTTTGACGGCGGGTGAATTTTCTTGACCTGAGAAGTGCAGGGGCACTTTTTTACGCAAACGGGTGGTGGCATCGACACGCTGAAAATCCACGTGCAATACCTGTTGACGCCAGGGGTGCATTTGGAAGTCACGGAGTAAAACTTTTTGCTCGGTGCCGCCTAATTCCATGTCTAGGATGGAAGAGTGAAATGCCTCTTTTTTCAGGGCATGATATAGCGCATTGTGGTCAAGCTCAATGGAAGTAGGCTCGCCAGCACCATAAACAATACCAGGCACTTTGCCCGCGTTACGCAGGCGGCGGCTCGCTCCGGTCCCCTGCAAATTGCGCTCAAAAGCGACAAATTTCATAATGTACTCCGTTAAATGAAAGAGTTTGCCATTCCCCGCGACCAGGAAATAGCTGGAAAATGGCCCTTGCGGGCCCGAAACACATCAGCAGTTCTGTTAACAGGCCTACCAATGCAGATTTAAAAATTATTGTTTTGCTCCGAGAACAATGATGTGACCGATTCGCCATCTGAAATGCGGCGGATGGTCTCAGCAAATAAAAAGGCCACAGAAAGCTGACGAATTTTAGCTGAAGCAGCAGCTTGTTCACTCAGCGGAATGGTGTTGGTAACCACCACTTCATCAATATGGCTTTTTTCAATGCGTTCGACAGCGGGGCCAGAAAGAATGGGGTGGGTGCAATAGGCATATACGCTTTGCGCGCCTCGGGTTTTCAGAACTTCAGCGGCCTTGCATAAGGTTCCGGCAGTATCAATCATGTCATCCATGATCACGCAGTTACGGCCTTCAATTTCGCCAATCACATGCATCACTTCCGATACGTTAGCTGCGGGGCGGCGTTTATCAATGATGGCCAAATCACAGCCGAGCTGCTTAGCCAAAGCCCGTGCCCGTACTACGCCGCCAATGTCGGGAGACACCACTACTAGATTTTGATAGTTTTTGCTGCGTAAGTCAGACAACAAAACCGGTGAAGCGTAGATGTTGTCAACGGGGATATCAAAAAAGCCTTGGATTTGATCGGCGTGCAAATCCATCGTGAGCAAACGCTCAATACCCACCGTTTCCATGAGATTAGCCACGACTTTCGCACTGATAGGGACACGGGTACTGCGGGGGCGGCGGTCTTGGCGGGCGTAGCCAAAATAGGGAACCACGGCGGTGATGCGGCGTGCGCTGGCGCGCTTGATGGCATCAACCATGATGAGCAGTTCCATCAGGTTTTCATTGGTGGGTGCGCAGGTTGATTGCACGATAAACACATCGCGAGCCCGCACATTTTGTTGAACTTCTACGGTGACTTCACCATCCGAAAACCGACCTACTTGCGATTTGCCTAATTCAATGCCCAGGTGAGTAGCGATTTCTTGGGCTAAAACCGGGTTGGCATTGCCGGTGAATAAAACGGTGTGATTCAGCACGTGGGCACTCCGAATGAGTTGAATGCGTGATGTGAGTTTAGTAAAACCAGGGTCACGCTGTAAGCACATCAGCTGACACAAACAACGTCAATGGTGGCAGGGGAGGAAGGATTCGAACCCTCGAGTGTCGGAATCAAAATCCGATGCCTTAACCAACTTGGCGACTCCCCTAATGTGTTTTGCTTGCGCAAAACCCTTAGAACTTTGCTAGCTTGCCCAATCTTTTAAGGGATGACTGAGTAAGCCCTGACATATCCGACCGATAAAGCTTGGCGGTAAATCAGTGAAGCTCTCATTATAAGCACAGCTTTGTGCATTTCCTGAATTCAACAACGAATTTTTCAAAGTATCCCAAGCAAACAAAGCAAAAACCGCACTTCCCGATCCTGTCATGCGTGCATGGGCCCAGCGCTGTTGCAACCATGACACGGCTTGAGCAATTTCACGGCAGTAATGTTCCGCTACCGGTTGCAGCGTGTTGTGTGTTTGCTCCAGTACATTTTCCAGCTCAGCTCGACTGAGGTGTAAGGGGCTGCACTTGAGCGCTTCTAACCTTAGGGGGGGCTCTTGGCGGTTAAGCTCTGGGCTGGTGAAAATCAGCCGTGTTTCAACACTGGCTTGGGGTTTCACCACAGCGTAGGTCATGGCGGGAAGGGCGATGGGGGTGAGTTGTTCACCGATGCCGGTAACCCATGCGTTTTCGCCGCCTATAAAAAAGGGCACATCAGCCCCCAGTTCCACGGCCAAAGCCTGCAGCTGGCTTTTGGTCCAATTCAAGCCCCACAATCGGTTCAGTGCCAGCAGGGTTGTGGCTGCATCCGAGCTGCCGCCGCCCATGCCCGCACCCGAGGGAATGCGTTTATCAATTGAGATATCCGCGCCCCAAGGGCTACCGCTCCGGTCCTGAAGCAGTTGTGCGGCCCTCAAGCATAAGTCGTGAGCGGGCAGGGCGGTGCCCAAATCATGCCGATGCAGTTGCCCGTCACAACGCTTTTCAAAGTGCAGTGTATCGGCCCAATCAATGAGCACAAACAGCGATTCCAGCAAGTGATAACCATCTGCACGTTGGCCCGTGACATGTAAAAATAAATTCAACTTGGCCGGAGCCGAAACATCCAGTAGATTTTTCATGGTTGCACATCAAGCTGGGCACGCAGCCATATTTCAGTAGGGGTTTCATCCTCGGCTTGTGGCGGCCGGTGTAATTCAAGTTTGCCTTGCGCATAAAGTTGATTGCTGATGCGCCAGCCCAGTTGTTCAAAGCCTTGCTCGGTGCGTTGATGCGACGCCTGGGGCCAAGGTTGGCCGCGCAGCCAGGTGAAAAACGCTGCCATGGGCAGATGTTGCTTAAACCAAAGCTGTGAGAGTTCATCCATATGGCTGAATTGCCGTTTTTCACGCAAGGTGGAAAGTTCAATACCATTGGGGCCCCAATGTGCTTGTGCCATACGAATACCCAGGGGCGATATCAATTGAAGTGACCCCTGTTGTTCATCGCCATTCAGTTCGAATTGCGTAGTACCACCCTCGGGTGGCTTTAGGCTTCCGCGTTGAATACGGGCAGCAATCCGGCCACGCAGGGGAGGTGGCAGAACACCGGCGAGTGCGGGTTGGGGCACCGATGTGGTGTTGTCAATTGGTGCGGTGGGTTGTGCCAACGGCTGCTTTGGGGCAGGGGATGGGGAGGTAGTTTTAGTAGCGCAGCCAGCCAGTAGGGCCACTACGACCACTGCGGCCACCGGTGCCACCATGCCCACATTTATGAGTGGTTTCAATAGTCCTACCATGACACGCCCAAACGCTTGAGGGTTTTGAGTAAAGTAGTATTGGTCTTGTCAAGCTGCTGCGCCTGTTGCCACAGTTCTATGGCTTCTTGAGTTTGGCCTTGAACCCAAAGCACTTCCGCTAGGTGTGTAGCAATTTCTACATCAGGGCGATAGGCATAGGCTTTACGCAATACATCGATAGCTGTAGCCGTATGGCCCATTTTGAAATGCACCCACCCTAGGCTGTCGGTAATGAAAGGTTCATTGGGCATGAGTTCTAGGGCGCGCTCAACCAGTTCCAAGGCTTCATTCAGGCGTATACCCCGATCAGCAAGTGAGTAGCCCAGCGCATTATGTGCGTGAGCATGGTTGGGGCGCAGGCCGATCAACGTACGCAGATTTTTTTCCATCGATTCGTATTGGCCTAACCCCTCTTGTGTCATGGCCATTTCATACAAAACCTCGGGTGTGTCTGGAAATTTTTGGTTGCATTCTTGCAAGACTTGAAGGGCTTCTTTGTCGCGGTCAAATTGTCGCAGCAACCGTGCCTCAGCCAGTTGGGTTTGTATCACCAGTTCGGGTGTGGATGCCGTTACAGATTGGATCAACTGCCTTGCCGCTGTCATATTACCTTGATGAGCCAATATCAAGGCCGCATGAAACTGCACATCCAGTGCTTTTTCAGCCAGTGTGATGCGTTTTAAGTAACCATTGGCCGCATCGAACTGTGATTGAGCAATAGCCATTTTGGACAATGCCAATAGGGCGGATGCTTGCAGTGTGGTCTGGGCTTTGTCGGTGGTGGGTTCTTTTTCCAGATAGGTAAGTAGGGCGGATTGGGCTTCGGCGCGCAGATTCAAATCGAATAATTCCATCCCCAATAGCCACCATGCTTGCGACAATTCGGGGCTTAGGCGGGTAAGGTTGCGTGCGCGTTCAATGGCCTCGCGGCTGCGGTGGGTGCTAATCAATTGCTGCACGTAAGCCAATTGAACCGTGGCATCGGGTTGTGCTTGGTTGAGATAGGCTTTGACTAGGTTTTCAGCTTGAATTTCATGCCGCAGAAGTTCGGCGGCCAGGGTTGCCGCTGGGGCTGATGCGGGGTTTTTATCCAGCACTTCACTAACGATGCGCAGCGTCAGCCGAGTTTTGCCTTCTTGCAGATACATACGCGCCATGGCCAATTGAGTCGCAGTTTGTGTATTCGGGCGCTTTGCAAAGGGGGCTAGCAGGTTTTCAACAAACTCGCGCGCTTGCGCGGGGTTGGGGCTGCGCTCAAACAAATGCGGAACCGACAAAATCAGGTCTGAGCGTTGGGCTTCGGGGGTAAGCTCAATCAGCGCCGTGAGGCTTTCGCCCATGGATTCCAGCCGATTCAATGCCAGCAATATTTGCAGCTCAGCACGAACGGCCTCGATCGATTCGGGCAATGCTTTACGCCATGCTTGGGCCGCTATCAAGGCATCGTTACCAGCTTGTACTTGAACTGCGATTTGCACCGCGCGTTTGAATAATTCATCACTGGGGTTTTTGCGCGCGGCATCTAGCATCAATGAATAGCTAATACCGACCTGGCCGTTGCCTAGTTCAAGCTCAGCAATGAGCAATTGGTAAAACAGTTTGCTGTTCAGCTTTGAGTTGTTGACGGGGGTTGTGGCCGTATTGGTTTGAGCATTCAGCGCAAAGCAAGTCAAAATGAGTGCAATGGGTAGTTTTTTGCTGAATCGGTTGCGAAAAAATGGGGTGGGCATATTCAGTAGTGTTTGTCAGAGGTGTTTAATGAAGGGTAGAAAAATCTCAGTCACTACCAACGGTTGATCATAAAACTGATACAAAGTTTTACGTGCCCATAGGCTATGCAGTTGGCGCCTTGTTTGAGCCGATTGCGCCAGCGCATACAATTTGCTGTTGGGTTGAATATGACTATATTCACGATATTGAAATAATACTGCTGATGGCTGCTGAGATGATGGTTTGAACAGTAATTCACCCAATGGGCGATTGCCCAGTTGAGCTAGTAATGGGGTGGCGGGTGCGTTTTGGGGCCATACTGTTCTGGCCACTACCAAAGGTGTGCTGCCCGCCATTAAGCAAACCTCACGCAGGTTTGCGTGGCGGTGTAAGGGGTGCCTTAGCATGCGTTTTTCATCTGGTAGCAAAGGGCCCAATGCTTGCTGTAATACTTTGACCTTAATAGGCTGCTGGGTGAGCTTTTCAAGCCGGCGTGTGAGTGAGTCGGGGTAGTTTAACCAGCGCCGCCATGCGTGGGGCACGTGCTGGGGTGGGTGACTGCCGAGGTGTAAATTGGCTGGCTGAGTCGAAGATTGGCAGCGGGAGGGATGAAAGTGCAAATGCATGACTCAGGCACTAAAAGTTTGGTGGGCCCTGTAGGATTCGAACCTACGACCAACGGATTAAGAGTCCGCTGCTCTACCAACTGAGCTAAGAGC
>JAUMCS010000020.1:1234-39392 GCA_032122355.1 Burkholderiaceae bacterium | reverse complement strand
ATTGGGTGAGCCCCATGAGATCCACTTGGCTCGTTCTCGCTTTGCTTCATTGGGGCATGAAGGGTGGGTTGCAGCAACGCGAGCAGCGCATTTGAATATCTGTCTCAACGCATTTAAAAATGATAATCGCGTGATAGATTCGGTAGTGCCACTCTTTGAACCATTTGACGACTTGGGTTTTGCTTCCCAAACCGAGCCAGAGTTTAGTCAGGATACGCAACGTCCCCTTCGTATTCATGTTGAACGCGCACGGGATCCGCGTTGGTTGTTGGTGGTTGTCACGCGCAATGGAATACTGCGATTGCCATCAACAGCACCCATGGTGCAGACCTGGCTTACAGATGCTTCAGTGGTGTGGTCTGCTGAGCCCGATATTACAGATGCAGTCAGTCAATGGGTCGGCCAAGAGGTGATGCCAGTGGCCAAAGCACAAAGAATGTGGTTGGCAGCACAAGATGGAAGTAATTTACTGCAATTCGATCTGGCTGTTTCATCCAAGGGGGTGCGCCGATATAAGCAGTGGCTTTCGCAGATCAAAGGCCAGTCATGGCGTCCAATATATGTCGGTTTAGCTTTTCTGGTTCTGGCCCATGCAATGGGTTTACAGTTTTATGCTTGGAGTATTTCACGTTTGGTTAGACTGAAACAAGATGAAATTCATGCCATAGCCCAGCAGACATTTCCCTCTATCCAAGTGGTTTTAGATGCGTCTAAGCAAATGCAGAATGAATTGGATTTGCGCAAGAATCAAAAAGGAGAGGCAGGCAGCCATGATTTTGAAACACTTTTGAATGAAGTGTCCTCAGCTTGGCCCACGGAAAAGCCATGGGCTACACAAATCGATTATGAATCAGGCGAGTTGAGTTTATCAATTTCTAATTGGAGTGAAGAAGAGTTCCAACATTTCAAGAACTTACCTTTATTCCATCGTTGGGATGTGCAAATGCAAATGCAATCCAATATTCTAACGATGAAAAAAAATTGATGATGTTTTTAATCTGTTTATAAGTGGGGATTAATTGTGCAACATTTCATAACGCTGTTAATTGTGCGCTGGGGGCTGATCCCCGAATCCGTTAGGTTATTACTGAGTGCTTTCACTGTATTGATAACCTTAGCTGCTATGTCGTGGTTTTTATTTTACCGGCCCTTTGTTTCTGCTCAAAATGCGCTACAAGAATTAAGGCGATACGATGAGCAACTGAGCTTGGTTCAAAATATTGCTGCCGAAGCCAAGAAGATGTCGGATGCGGGTATTGCAACTCCCTCTAAAGTATTCAACACAACAGTTGAAATGGAAAAAGCAGTCCAAGATACCGTTTCATTCTTGAATGCCAAAGAGGTAAAGGTTCAGGTACAAATCCCAGCGACTATTCATGTGCAATTTTCTGAAGTGGCCGTGGAAGATTTTAAAAAATGGTTACAGGTGCTTAGAACGGCTACATCTAGCAGGATAGACAAAGTTGTTTTGCGGCCGACGGACCAAGGTATAATCGGCGATGTTGATTGGGTTTTTGTAACGGCTAAATAAATGTCAGTTAAGTGGAATACTTGGCCTATTTTGGGAGGTATTATGGTCGGCGCCATAATGGCACTCGTGCTTTACGCCCCTGCAAGGTGGTTATCTCAAGCAATCTCAGATGCTACTCAAGGGAGAGTTTTGCTCGCAGAGCCTGAAGGGAGCATCTTGAGTGGTAGCGGTGTATTGGTTCTAGCGGGTGGGCCTGGTAGTCGTGAAAGTCGTCGGTTACCTCATCGTTTGAGTTGGAAAATGGGACCTTTTTGGGGAGGCTCCAATTTGGCGTTGCGTCTTCGTTTTTACCAACCCTGTTGTATCAAGAAAGGTTTAGTATTAGAGTTGGCTAAAAACACTGTTGAATGGACCTTAGCTATAAAAATTGATCAATCCGTTAAGCCTCCTGATTTCAAAATCATTGAATTACCAGTGGGTATCTTGGCCGGGTTGGGCATGCCCTGGAATGGCTTTCGTTTGGAGGGGGATTGGTGGTTGACCACGAATGATTGGGTCTTTACCTTTGGTAAAAGCGGGGTACGTGCGCAAGGTACAGCGCAAATGGGTTTTAATCATGTGCGTACCAGCTTGACAACTCTCGAGAGTTTGGGATCTTATCGGATGGCATTGGATGGGCATGAGCACATTAAGTTTACTGTGCAATCGGATGTCAATAGTGCGCTAAACCTAGAAGGCTCAGGTGAATGGAGTGCTGTTTCAGGGCTGCGTGTTCGCGCACGGGCTGCTATTAATTCGAGCCATGAGTCTGTTCTGGGACAATTTTTGAATATCATTGGACCGCGCCAAGGCAACCAAGTTCTAATTTCTCTGGGATAAAATTTTATGTTGAATTACTCTATAAGAAGGCATGAATGGTTGCTACACATGCTGTTTGTGGCACTTTCAGCTCTACCGCTCTGTACTTACTCACAGGAGTCATCGGCTAATCGGCCTAAGGTAGTGGTTGGGCCCAAAGCCAACACTCAGTCACCGGTTACCTTGAACTTTGTCAACACCGATATTGATGGGGTGGTGAGGGCGGTGGCAGCCATGATTGATCGGCAGATTATTCTCGATCCTCGTGTTAAAAGCAGCAATATGACACTCTATAGCGAAGCGCCGGTCTCAATTATTGACGCTTTTTTACTTTTTCAAACATCTCTTCGTGGAATGGGGTTTGCGGTTGTAGAAACGGCAGGCGTATTGCGTGTTGTGCCTGAAGCGGAAGCCAAAATACAAAGTGGTACGGTTAGCGTGGGCACGGTTGGGGTTCGGGGAGATCAAGTCATCACGCAAATATTCAAACTCAATCATGAATCCGCTAATAACCTTGTACCCATACTCAGGCCTTTGATTTCAGCTAATAACATCATCAATGCCAATGCCAGTACCAATAGTTTGGTGATTACTGATTATGCAGATAACTTGCAGCGTATTGCTCAGATTATCGCTACCCTTGATCAGCCTTCTGTGGTGGATGTTGAAGTCGTACCGCTTCAAAATGCCATGGCTAACGATATTGCCCCTATGGTGCAACGCCTTATGGATTCGTCTGGTGCCTCAGGTGGTGGTTCTATACCTGCGGGAGCCCCGACAGGTATGGCCAGTGGCGTCAGTGGTGCCAATGGCTCTGTATTAGTGGATACGCGAAGCAATAGTTTTATTGTTCGAGCCCCGAATGCGGCTAAGCTTGAGCAAATTAAGGCCATCATCAATAAGCTAGACTACCGTGTGACCAGTAATGGTGATCTCGGTAATGTGTGGGTGGTTTACCTCAAAAATGCCGATGCTGTACGTCTAGCTACAGTTCTCAGAGCGGCATTTCCCAATCCTACCAGCCAGGGGCAGGGTAGTATGGGTGGAGGAGGGGGGCTAACATCTTCGTCAAGTTTTTCTGGAGCACCCACCGGGTCCTCAGGCGGTACATCAGCTCAGGCGACTTCACCAATCCAATCAGCAGCTGCTCCGTCGGTTGGTGGTTTTATTCAAGCTGACCCGGCCACCAATGCATTGATTATCACGGCCCACGAGGCTCTCTACAAGCAAGTGCGTGCCGTGATTGATCAGCTAGACTCTCGAAGAGCCCAAATTTATGTTGAATCTTTGATTGTTAAGGTGGACGCCAATAAGGCCGCTGAGTTCGGTGTGCAGTGGCAAAGTTTGCTTGCCAACGAAGGTAAAACCCTAGGCTTAGCAGCTGGAAGTAACTTCGGCAGCGGAGGCAGCAATTTATTAAATCTCTCCCTGACAGCAGGTACAGCAGAGGCCACCAAAAGTTTGCCCGGCAATGGATTTAATCTTGGTATTCTTAACCGTACTGCAGGAGGTTTACCCAGCCTTGCCGCATTAGCTCGCTTTCTTGAAACCGAAACGGGTGCGAACGTCCTTTCCACACCCAATTTAGTTGCTCTAGACAATGAAGAGGCAAAGATCGTGATTGGCCAAAATGTACCTTTTATCACTGGTAGTTTCAGCAATAATTCAGTTACTACGGGTTCGGTTAATCCTTTTCAAACCATAGAACGTAAAGACGTGGGTTTAACCCTGCGCATTCGTAGCCAAATTGGTGAGAATGGCACGGTTCGCATGCAGGTATTTCAAGAGAACTCTTCCGTTGTGCCCAGTGCTAATTCTAATGCAGGGCCTACAACGGATAAAAGCTCTATCGAAACATCGGTGGTGGTTGATGATGGGCAAACGATTGTTTTAGGCGGCTTGCTGAAAGACGAATATACAGATAGCGAGGATAAGGTGCCTGGCTTGAGTGCTTTGCCGGTGATGGGCGGTTTATTTAAGCGAGAAAGTCGTAGTCGCAACAAAAGTAATTTGATGGTGTTTTTGCGCCCTGTGGTTATTCGCACCCAAAATAGCTTCAATGATCTGACCCTAAATCGCTATGAATTTATCCGTGCGCAACAGCCTAATCCATCGCCTGCGACTTCCACTTTGCCGATTTCAGGGCCTAATCCTTTACCCCCTTTGTCTGAAATTTCTAAAATAGGTAAGCCTGGATCGGATAATTAGTTCGATGAATCCTCCCCATGATTAAACGCTTTCCATTACCCTACGTGTTTGCTAAATCCCATGGCGTTTTGCTTGAAACCGAGGGGCCGCGTTGTAAGCTATATTCCACACCAAATGCGGCTTTATCGATCATGGCTGAGGTGATGCGGAGTCATTACATCGCTGAATTTACGACTATCGCAGCAGATGAATGGGAGCCGCTCTTATCACAAGCCTACGCTGCCGGAGAGGGGGATGCGGCCAGTGTTGTCGGTGAGGTTGAGAATGCGATTGATCTAACGCGCTTGATTCAGGAGTTACCTGCGGTTGAAGATTTGTTGGAAGCGGCTAATGATGCCCCCATTATTCGGATGCTCAATGCTTTGCTTACTCAGGCGGCTAAAGAGGGGGCCAGTGATATCCATATTGAAGCTTATGAGCGGACCTCCAGTGTGCGTTTTCGTGTTGATGGCACTTTGCGCGAGATCGTACAACTTAACCGAGGTTTGCATGCGGCACTCATTAGCCGACTTAAAATCATGGCCGAGCTGGACATTGCTGAAAAACGCTTGCCACAAGATGGGCGCATCAGTTTGCGCATTGCGGGTAAGGCGATAGATGTTCGTGTTTCAACGCTTCCCAACGCTCATGGTGAGCGTGCTGTTTTGCGTTTGTTGGATAAAAGTGATTCTAAATTCAGTATCACCAATTTGGGCATGAGTAATGCCATGTTGCTCAACTTCGCGCGTATAGTACGGCAACCCCATGGGATTGTTTTGGTGACCGGGCCTACTGGTAGCGGTAAAACGACTACTCTTTATACGGCATTACAAACGCTGGATGCCACCACGACCAATATTTTAACGGTTGAAGACCCCATCGAATATGAGTTGGCAGGTGTAGGTCAAACGCAAGTAAATCCCAAGATTGATTTGACTTTCGCCAAAGCACTTCGAGCCATTTTGCGGCAAGATCCTGATGTCATTATGATTGGTGAAATTCGGGATTTTGAGACGGCCCAAATCGCCATCCAAGCCTCACTAACGGGTCATTTGGTGTTGGCCACACTGCACACTAACGACGCACCCAGCGCTGTTACACGTCTCATTGATATGGGGGTTGAGCCGTTTTTGCTGTCAAGTTCCTTGTTGGGTGTGATGGCGCAGCGTTTGGTGCGTAAGTTCTGTCCTGTTTGCCGTACACAAAACACCGAAGGCGTTTGGTATGCGCTGGGTTGTCCCGAATGTGGAAAAACCGGTTACAAGGGCCGTACAGGTGTTTATGAATTGATGATGGCTGATGCAGTTGTTCAAGACCTCATTCACAAAGGTGCGCCTGAAAGTGAAATTCGTGCTGTGGCTCAGGCCGCGGGTTTAAAAACAATGCGAGAAGATGGAGAGCGACTGGTTTCCAACGGAATTACTTCGCTGGAAGAAGTGATACGCGTTACTCGAGAATAAGGGTTAGATGATGCCAGCTTATCGTTACGAAGCGCTTGAGAGCTCCGGCCGTATTCGCAAAGGCTTGATAGAGGCTGAGAACGAGCGCGCAGCGCGGTCTGAGCTCCGTAAGCAAAGCTTGGTGCCCATGAGTTTGACGGTTGTGAGTGAAAATTTGGCAGCAACATCTCAGATCAAGCGAGAGTCCTCTAAAAAGGGTTGGAGGCGCTGGGCAGAGATAGAGATCGGCCCACCCAAGCGCGCTTTATCAGTCAGTGCGCTAACAGTCTGGACCCGCCAATTGGCAGGCCTAGTTGCGTCGGGTTTGCCCCTGGAGCGCGCTTTGATGGCTCTATCAGAGGAGGGTGGAGATAGGCGCCAGCGAGAATTGGTCGCACATTTGCGCTCCGAGGTCAATGCGGGGGCATCCTTTGCTAAAGCTTTGGGTACTATGCCGCACGAATTCGATGAAATTTATCGCGGTGTGGTCGCTGCGGGTGAACAAACTGGGGCTTTGGGTCAGGTGCTAGAGCGATTGGCTAATGACTTGGAAGAGCGGCAAACATTGAAGGCTAAAATCATGGGTGCGGCACTCTACCCGGCCATTGTTTCCTTGATTGCGGTTGTTATTGTGATTTTTCTGGTGACCTATGTGGTGCCGCAAGTAGCTACCGTGTTTACCAGTTCAAAACGCAGTTTACCCGGTTTAACCGTCGCCATGTTGGCTATCAGTGCCTTTATGCGCGAATGGTGGTGGCTGATGTTGGGCATTTTTACGGTAGTCTTTGTAAGTTTTCGATTGGCTTTACGCAATCAGGGGTTTAGGCAAAGATTTGATGCAGGTTGGTTGACATTGCCTTTGGTTGGTCGTTTGTCCCGTGGCTACAATGCAGCCCGTTTTGCCGGTACCTTGGCGATGCTCGCAGGTGCGGGGGTTCCTATTTTGAAAGCCTTACAAGCTGCGGCTGAAACCCTGTCTAACCGTGCCATGCAGGCCGATGCCATGGATGCATTAGAGCAGATTCGAGAAGGCGCTTCTCTGGCTTCTGCTATGGCTAGTAAGCGTCGGTTCCCGAGCTTGTTGGCTATGTTTGCACGCTTAGGCGAGCAAACAGGAACTTTGCCGGTTATGTTACAGCGAGCAGCCAATCAATTTAGCTCGGAGGTGCAGCGTCGGGCCATGTCATTAGCTACCATTCTTGAGCCCTTACTCATTGTGGCGATGGGAGGTATCGTGATGTTGATTGTTTTAGCGGTATTGTTGCCTATTATTCAAATGAATACGTGGGCCAAATAACTTGCGGGAATGATGCTCATGCCTGTTTCATTAGAAAATCGATTGGTTGTCGCCATTTCATCGCGTGCCTTGTTTGATTTTGAGGAAGAAAATCAAATCTTTGAGGCGGCCCATGATGCTGCTTATATGCAATTGCAATTGCAAAGGCTGGACGTCCCTGCCCGACCAGGTGTGGCATTTTCTTTGGTCAATAAGCTCTTGGCGTTCAATCAAGGTATGGCTCAACCCCAAGTTGAGGTGGTGATTTTATCGCGCAATGACCCGGTCTCTGGTATGCGTGTTTTCCGCTCTGCACGACATTATGGATTACCGATTGAGCGTGGGGTATTTACCCGAGGCCAGGCTCCTTGGCGTTATTTACAGCCATTGTCAGCACATTTATTTTTATCCGCCAATGAGGCTGATGTGCGTGCGGCTCTAGCCGTCGGTGTGCCGGCGGCTAAGGTGTTTCCTTATTCGGCACACGCCAGTGCTGAACATCCGAACGAGGTACGAATTGCTTTTGACGGCGATGCTGTTTTGTTTTCCGATGAGGCAGAGCGGGTTTACCGCCAAGGTGGATTAGATGCCTTTCAGGCTCATGAAACACAACAGGCGCAAACGCCTCTGGCGCCCGGACCTTTTAAGCCGCTTCTAGAGGCGCTGCATCGCCTACAAAAATCTAACCATTGCGCTATGCATTTGCGCACGGCATTGGTCACTGCCCGTAGCTCACCCGCCCATGAACGAGCCATACGCACTTTGATGGATTGGCAAATCGATGTTGATGAGGCATTCTTTTTGGGAGGCTTGTCCAAGGGTGGCTTTTTGCGCGAGTTTGAGCCGGATTTCTTTTTTGACGATCAAACCGGCCATATCGAAAATGCTGCTTTGCACGTGCCCTCGGGGCACGTGGCATCAGGCGTGGCCAATGAGAGTGTTTAGCTCTTACTGTGTCGGTTTTGCGTTTTTAACTTACTAGACGTTCTGTTGCCAGCAAACTCTCTAGGCTTTCGCGTTCACGGATGAGTTGCGGATTTCCATCGCAGATCAAAACTTCGGCGGCGCGTGGGCGCGTGTTGTAATTACTCGCCATGCTCATGCCATAGGCTCCTGCGGATAACACGGCTAGATAATCACCTTGATCTATGGCCAGGTGTCGGTCTTTGCCAAGCCAGTCACCAGATTCACAAACTGGGCCGACAATATCCCATGAATGGCTTGTTGTGGTTGTTTTCAACTGACAGGGTTCAATGGCCATCCAGGCCTCGTACATGGCTGGGCGCATTAGGTCGTTCATGGCTGCATCCACAATGCAGAAGTGGCGGCCACCCTGGCGAATCTCATCGTCAGTTGCAGGCTTGAGGTAAAGTGCTTGCGTGAGTAATACTCCCGCATTGCCCACTAAAGATCGACCGGGTTCAAGAAAGATTTCACGATGAGCGTGCTCGCGTTGTTTTAACTTTTGCAACATCGCACTTACTAAATCATGGGCACTAGGTGGAGTTTCATCGGTATAAGTAATACCGAGCCCACCACCTAAGTCAATGTGGGTAATATCAATGCCGTCGGCTTCCACTTTTTCAACCAGATCCAAAACACGGTCTAGGGCATCTAGGTAAGGTGCGCATTCAGTAATTTGCGAGCCAATGTGGCAATCAATGCCTATGATTTCAATGCAGGGTAATTGTGCAGCGCGGTGATAAACCGCCAAAGCCTGTTCATGCGAGATGCCAAATTTATTGCCTTTGAGTCCGGTTGAAATATAGGGGTGTGTTTGGGCATCCACATTAGGATTGACGCGCAAACTCACAGGTGCTGTGAGGCCAAGTTGGCTGGCGACCTCAGACAGGGTTTCCAGTTCGGCTGCACTTTCCACATTAAAGCAACGAACACGGTTTTTTAATGCAAAGGCCATTTCACCGCGTGTTTTACCCACGCCTGAAAAAACCACCTTATTGGGGTCGCCCCCGGCAGCCAAAACGCGTTGCAATTCGCCTGCTGAAACAATATCAAAGCCTAAACCCATTTGAGCAAAGGTTTGTAAGATGGCCAAACTGCTGTTGGCTTTCATGGCATAGCATAATAAATGCGGTTGTTCTTGCAGCGCTTGTTGATAGGCACTGGCAGCACTTTGCATGGCAGCCTGTGAATATACGTAAAGCGGTGTGCCGTAAGTGCGAGCTAAATCAGCCAGGCTGATGCCATCAAGTTGTAATTCATGATGATGGTAACTGAGGTGGGGTGCGCCAGGTAAACTCATACGGGTTGTGCTTCAGGTTGAGCCAGTGTGATGGGTGAGGGAGTATCTTTGGGGGGCAGTTTCAAAGGGCCTTTTTGGCCGCAACCCCACAGCATGCAAGAAGCTATGACAACAGATACACTCAAGGGTTTTCGTAAAATAATTCGACACATAGTGGCTTCTATTTTAGGCGAGACCCATGAATACAACACAGCAACAAACAAAATTACCGTACAACAATGCACTAACCGACTTGGAGTTTGATCAGATCAGTCGTGCTTTATTAGCGTCGATTGAAGCAACTATAGATGAATGGTTGCAAAACGATGTAATCGACATTGATGCCCAGAGAACGGGTGGCCTCCTAGAGTTGAGTTTTCCGGGTGGCAGCAAAATGATCATCAACACCCAACCCCCATTACACGAAATTTGGCTAGCGGCGCGATCAGGGGGCTACCACTTCCGCTGGCAAAATCAGCAATGGGTTGACCGCGAAGGCCAGCAGCTATGGGATGTGTTATCGCGGTGTGCCACAGCCCAAGGTGGGCGTAAGCTGCAATTCACACCCATTTAAGTTCATGGCTTGGGTGGTGTGGCTGAAGGTTCACTGGATACGGATTCTTTATTGGGGTCTTTCTCTTCCAAAACGGTGTGATTATCAAACACCCAATCATCACCTTTACGAGAAATACCTGATGGGGCTTGTTGTTCATTGACCGGAACCCCTTTGAGTGCTTGTTGCATGTATTCAATCCAAATGGGTAGCGCAAGTCCTCCACCTGTTTCACGGTCGCCCAATTTGCGCGGCTGGTCGTAACCCACCCAAACCACGGCGGCTACATCAGGTTGCCATCCAGCAAACCAGGCATCATGGGAATCGTTGGTTGTTCCTGTTTTTCCATAAAGGTCAGGGCGTTGCAATTGGGCTTGTGCTTTGGCGGCCGTGCCTGAACGAGTCACTTCCTGCAGCAGCGAACTCATCATGTAGGCGTTACGTTCTTCAATAGCGCGGGGTAATTGGGTAGGGTCAGGCTGCGGAACTTCAAGCAGCGTTTTGCCACGATCGTCGGTGATTTTGGTGATGAGCATGGGGTTGACTCTGAGGCCGCCATTGGCAAACACACTGTATGCAGTAGCCATTTGCATGGGGGTGACGGAGCCTGCGCCTAAGGCCATGGTCAGGTAGGCGGGGTGTTTTTCTGCTTCAAACCCAAAGCGAGTAATCCACTGTTGCGCAGTTTTTACTCCTACACCTTGGAGCACGCGTATGGAAACCATATTTTTGGATTTGGCTAGGGCTTTACGTAGCGTCATGGGGCCTTCGAATTTTCCATCATAGTTTTTAGGCTCCCAGGGTTGACTACCAGTACTGCCAGCATCAAAAAATAAAGGCGCATCATTCACAATGGTTGATGGGGTGTAGCCCTTTTCAAGAGCGGCTGAATAAATAAACGGCTTGAAGCTAGATCCCGGTTGTCTCCATGCCTGTGTGACGTGATTGAATTTATTTTTCTTCCAATCAAAGCCTCCAACCAAAGCGCGAATAGCGCCGGTTTTGGGGTTCATAGCGACAAAAGCACCCTCAACCTCGGGTAATTGGGTGAGGGACCAAGATTGTTTTTCTTTATTTTGCTTGCCGTCTTGAACAATACGGACAATCGAGCCACGTTGAATTTTTTTCTGGGTCGGGGCTTGATCTTCTAAACCTGAGGCTACCGGTTCAAGCCCTTTGCCGGTGATAGTGATTTCATCCCCAGATTGAAGTATGACGACTACCTTTTTCTTGCTTGCTTCTAGGACCACTGCTGCCTTGATTTCTCCATTATCGGGGTGGTTGACGAGGGCCTCAATAATCCGGCTGTCCAATTCAGAAGGGTTATCGGGTAATGCAGTAAACCCTTCCGGTCCACGGTAATGCTGGCGGCGTTCGTATTCAAGAATTCCTCTGCGTAGGGCTTTGTATGCACTGATTTGATCTGCAGCGCGCACCGTTAGAGTGACATTCATGCCGCGAGTATAGGTATCGTCGCCATATTGATTGAAAACCAATTGGCGAGCTGTTTCGGCAATGTATTCAGCATGGATGGATGGATCGTTATGGGTATGTAATCGCAGTGGTTCACGCCGTGCGTTTTCGGCCTGTTCAGGGGTAATATAGCCATTAGCCAGCATACGGTCTATGATGTATTGCTGCCGTATTTTGGCTCGCTTGGGGTTGGCTATCGGATTGAATGCCGAAGGGGCTTTGGGCAAGCCTGCCAGCATGGCCGCTTCGGCAACTGTGATGTCTTTGAGCGGCTTGCCAAAATAGGTTTGTGCAGCAGCAGCAAAGCCATAGGATTTTTGCCCCAAAAAGATTTGATTCATATACAACTCAAGAATTTCATCTTTTTCTAGTTGATTCTCTATTTTGTAAGAAAGCAGAATTTCATAAATTTTGCGGGTGAGCGTTTTTTCAGAGGATAGGTAAAAATTGCGAGCGACCTGCATGGTGATGGTTGAGGCCCCTTGGCTTTTGGCCTCGCCGATGTTGGCAATACCGGCACGAATGATACCCAAGTAGTCTATCCCCCCGTGTTGATAAAAGCGGGCATCTTCAATGGCAAGCACGGCATTTTTCATGACGGCGGGGATGTCCTTGATCGACTTATACTCACGCTTTTCTTCACCAAACTCACCCAATAAAACTCCGTCAGTAGAATAAATGCGCAGAGGTAACTTGGGTCGATAGTCAGCTAATCCCTTGATGTCGGGTAAATGAGGATAGGCATAAATTAACGTCAGGATCAACACCAGTACACCCAGTAGCACTAATACAAATGGAATGCCCAGTGCTATGACAATTCTTCGTGTCCAGGGGTGATTTGTAAAGCGATGGAATCGTGACGCAGTTGTGGTGCCATTGGTTGACATGATGAAAACCCTGTAGAGGTAGCAGATGAATGATATTGTGCCTTTAGTTGTAGCTGAGCTATCAAGATGATATGTTTTTATCTAGTTTTAATCTGCCTAGGGATGGCCGCTATAATTTAGTTATGATTTTCTCACGAGCTCACCACCTGTCTTCAATGCCTTCGATGGCCATGGGGATAGATATATCCTCGGCATTTGTGCGAGTGGTCGTGCTGTCCTTGGATAAAAAAGGTCGGTATTGTCTTGAGTATGCGGCGGTTGAACCGTTGCCTTTTGCCTATTATTTCGCCCCATTGGGTGATCGTTTGGGTTATGTGCAGTCTGTGATTGGGACTTTGATTCGCAATTCAGGCTGTTCAACTCAGACCGTGGCAATGTCATTACCGCAATCCCTTGCCTTGACGGGTAAGTTCGGTGTACTGGAAGGTTTGAGACCATCCGAGTACGAGCAGCAAATCGAGTTAGAGGTGGAGTCCCGCATTTCGTACCCAATCGAGAAAGCGGCTTGGGATTACACCATATTAGGCCCCAGTTTTGCTCAGCAAGGTGAGTTAGATGTGCAGTGGTTTTCCGTTGAAAAATTTCGCGTAGATGAACGTTTGCAATTGGCGAAGGCTTGTGGTTTTGATCTAAAGTTGCTGGAATTAGATAACCACGTCAGGGATTTGCTGTTGTCGCGCTGGTTAGCCCAAACGGAAGAATCGTTTAGTAATGTCACCGACGCATTACTGGAATTGGACAAAACCTCGGCACGTCTTCGTGGAGTACGTCAGGGGGAGTGGGTGTTTGATCGTGAATTGAGTCTGACTATGAATGAATGGTTGACTGAGCCATTAGAAGTAACCAGTAAACTATGGACTCAAGAATTGCAACCGGTATTGGATGCTTCTAGCTTTCGTTTACCAGCCTACCCTCTGCGCAGGGTGCTGCTCATGGGTGATGTGTCGGGTGTGCCATCTATTCAGCAATGGAGTAGCCAGCTTGCAGCTACTTTGGGGGTTGATGTCATTTGGCTCAATCCATTTACAGATGTCTTACCAATGGATGTCACTTCGCATGAAGCTTGTCGCAGTGGTTTTTTGGCGCAGCAATACATGCAAGCATGCGGTTTGGCCCTACGATTGCTGTTAACATGATTTTGATCAATTTATTACCACATCGCGATTACGCCCGAGTACATCGTCAACAGCAATTTTTGAAAACGATATCATTGTTTGGTGTGGTCGGAGCTCTTCTTGGTGGGATTGCTTGGATATTGGTCGATCAATGGCAAGTCTATCAGCAACAAACCAATCAAACACTGCTTACCATAAACGATCGTATGCAAATTCAGGTGCAGGGTGTCGGTGCCTTAAAAAATGAAATTAAAAGTCTCAAGGCTCGACAGCAAGCTGTATTGGGGCTACAAGCTCGTCGCAATGACTCAGTGGTTTTATTCAATGATTTATCGAGATTAACTCCCACAGGTCTTTACCTTAGCGAAGTGAAAGAGTGGAGCGAAGGTGTGCACATTAAAGGCCTTACATATTCCAATGAAAAAATCTCTGATCTGCTTCGTCGCTTAGAGCAATCAGCAAGCGGCTTGCGTGCCCCAGAATTGCAGGAGATTAAGGCTGCACCTGAAATAACCCCTGGGTTAAAGCGCTTACTGGAATTTTCTATAGTTGCTGCCACAACGCTAGCACCAGCGGCATCTTCTGCAAAGCCAAGTAAGGCACCCTGAAACGATGATTTTGAGTATGTCAGAGAGCCCCTCTATAAAACCCACTTCACAGCGCTCTGTGCCTGAGCTTATCGAGGTTTTCGTCGATTCGTTTCAAGGGCTTGACCTGAATCAGCCAGGGGAATGGCCTCTTCCACCTAAAATTGTTGCTTACATCTTGGCGGTATGCACGGGTTTTGTTTTGGTTTGGTTCATAGCACTATCGGCTTCAGTCGATACGCTTGTGCAGGCTTTTGCTCAAGAATCTGAATTGCTGATTCAACGTGATCAGTTGAATACTCAAGTTGAGCTAATTCCATCGCTGCGGAAGCAAGGTGTCGATTTGGAGCGGGTGGTCAAGCAATTGGAACAATCTTTGCCAAATCGGGCTGAAATGGATTTGCTATTGTCCGATATCAATCAGATAGGTTTGAACCGAGGTTTGCAATTTGAACTATTTCGTCCAGGAAAAGAGACGTTACATGATTATTATGCGGAGTTGCCCATTGCGCTTCATTTGTCCGGCAGTTATAACAATATCGGTTTGTTTACAGCGGATTTGGCCAAATTACATCGCATCGTCACGATGCAAGACATGCACTTATCCTTACCTCAGGTACAACATCCAAAGTTTAATGCAGTGAATAAGCGCACGAGTGCATCAGCTAATTCTGCTGATGATTTAAACCTTAAAGTAACGCTGAATATCTATCGCTTTTTAGATGCCTCCGAAGTTAATGCAAATAGATCTCATCCCAATAAAAGCGTTGTGCGGCCCAAGCGTCTTTATGAAGCGCCCCAGCCGTTCGAAGCAGAGCCGTTTTTATCCATGTCAGCCTATCATCCCTTTCATGAGATGAGACTCTTGGGTGTCACGAACCCTATGGGTATGCCTATCAGTGAAAGTATGAATGCGGAATTTTTGCGTCCGAAAGGACCGTTAGAAAGTTATGCGCTAGACCAAATCATCATGGTGGGTAGTTTAAGAAAAGATGGACGAGCCTATGCCTTACTCCGTGCCAGTGATGTGATCTACACGGTCAGGCTAGGCGATTATTTGGGTTTGAATTTTGGGAAAGTGGTACGGCTAAGCGATTCTGCAGTTCAAATTCGTGAGTGGTTCCAAACTCCAGCGGGTGAGTGGGCACAACGTACGCGCAGCCTAGAACTACAAGAAAAACGCCCATAAGTGAAAGGAATATTGCCATGAAAACACACTTATGCCGCTGGGGTCTCATTACCATTTTAATGGGCTCAATCCCAGTTCATGCTGCTGACCAAGCTCATGCTGAAAAGCGCTACTTGGGAAACAAACTTTCTCTCAATTTTCAGAATATTGAAGTGAGATCGGTATTACAAGTGATTGCTGAGTTTAGCCAATTGAATATGGTGGTCAGCGATTCGGTCAGCGGCGCCGTTACATTAAGGCTGAAAGATACCCCTTGGGACCAGGCTTTGGACATTATCTTGCAATCGCGTGGTTTGGGCATGCAGCAAAATGGTAATGTTATCTTCGTGGCTCCTCGTGAGGAATTGGCAGCCAAAGAGCAAGCCGATCTAGAGGCGCGCAAAAAACTCAGTGATCTAGAGCCCATACGTACACGGTCTTATCAGCTCAACTACACCAAAGCGCGAGAGGTGGCTAATGGCCTAAGAGGCATGCCTATCGGGGCTAGCTCTGTGGCAACATCCGGGGTCACTTCTTCATCCAGTTCGAGTGGTTCCGGTAATGTTCGCAGTATTTTGTCATCCCGTGGTAGTGTGATACCTGATGAGCGTACCAATCAATTGTTTGTGACCGATATCGCACTCAAGTTAAAAGAGGTTGAAGATTTGATCGCCAAAGTGGATGTTCCAGTGCGTCAAGTGCTCATTGAGGCACGCATCGTCGAGGCCAATGATAGCTTTGGTAAATCACTGGGGGTGAAATTGGGGATGAATGAAAATCGCTTGAATTCCAACGCAGGTGTGGCTTTAGGCAATCAAGGTCGCATAACTATTGGTGGGAATATGGCGGCGGTTGGTGCTCAAACAGGGCAACCGGATACTTCGGCCAGCTTCTCGAATACGCAGTTGGTGAATTTGCCAGCTAATAATGTGAAAAATTTTGATCCCGCCACTTTTGCTTTATCTATCTTCGGCGCTACCTCCAACCGTTTTCTAAATTTAGAGTTATCAGCGCTTGAGGCTGATGGTCAGGGTAAAGTTGTTTCTAGCCCCAGAATTGTGACGGCAGATAAAGTGGAGGCTTATATCAACCAAGGGTTTAAAATTCCTTTTCAGCAATCGACCACATCAGGAGCGACATCGGTGCAGTTGATTGAGGCAGGTTTGCGCTTAAAAGTGACGCCACAGATTACGCCCGAGGGTAATATTATTTTGGACGTGATGGTCAATAAAGATAGTTTAGGTAACCTAACCCCAGTAGGCAGAGAAATCAATACCAAAGAGGTTAAAACTCAGGTGCTGGTCGATAATGGCGGTACGGTTGTCATCGGCGGCATCTATGAGCAAGAGGAAAACACCAGTCAGGCCAGGGTTCCTTTTTTGGGTGATTTGCCCGTTCTTGGCAATCTTTTCAAGAATAAAATCCGCGATACGCGTCGAACGGAGTTATTGGTTTTTTTAACGCCCCGTGTTTTGTTGGACAAGCAGTAGTGGTCAGTGCGCTAGCCCATTCGCGCATCGCTTTGGTTGCCATGCCTGGCGGTGGAAAATCTACGGTAGGGCGTCAACTGGCGCAGTCTTTGCAGGTGCCTTTTGTGGACACCGACATATTGATTGAACAGCAAATCGGTATGCCCATCAAGGAATGGTTTGCCCTCAAGGGCGAGTCTTCATTTCGAGATATAGAGCAAGCGGTAATTGCCCAACAAAATAACGGTCAAAGTATGGTTCTAGCCACGGGCGGCGGTGCTGTTTTGCGTGAAGCCAATCGGAATTTTCTCAGACAAAACTTCACTGTTTTATATTTGCACAGCAGCCCCACGGCTCTGTATCGCCGTTTGCGGTATGATAAATCTAGGCCATTGTTGCAGGTGGCTAATTTATTCCAAAGGTTAGATGAATTGTACCTAGAGCGTGATTCCTTGTATCGTCAAGCGTCGCATTTTGTTCTTGAAACAGGCCGTCCTTCAGTACATGCCTTGGTGCATAAAATATTGATGCAGTTGGAGCTCCATTCCGATTCCGAAAATCATCTGCAATCCTAGAAATTACCGACTTGTCATGAATCCAGTACTTGTTCCTGTATCCTTGGCTAACCATACCTACAACATTCACATTGGTGAAGGTTTGTGGAGTGATTCATCTGTATGGTCTGACCTGCCTCGCGCGGCAACGGCCGTGATTGTTTCAAACGTAACCGTTGCACCTTTGTATGCCGAACGACTGAAGCAGGCCTTGCAACTCCATTACCCCCGTGTTTTATTGGTGATCTTGCCAGATGGTGAGATACATAAATCTTGGGATTCTATGAACCAAGTTTTCACGGAGTTGCTATCGCAGGCTTGTGATCGTCAAACCGTACTATTTGCGCTAGGCGGCGGGGTCGTTGGCGATCTCACTGGTTTTATTGCTGCATGCTATATGCGTGGGGTGCCTTTTGTTCAGGTGCCTACTTCATTGCTGGCCCAGGTTGACTCCTCTGTTGGCGGTAAAACGGCCATCAATCATCCTTTGGGTAAAAACATGATTGGTGCTTTCTATCAGCCTTCAAAGGTAGTGTGTGACCTATCAGTTCTACGCACATTAGCGCCACGTGAGATCAGTGCAGGTTTAGCAGAAATTATCAAGTATGGACCTATTGCTGATGCTGAATTTTTTCATTGGCTTGAGGTCCATATGGAAGCCTTACGGTCCCTAGATATGGATGCGCTGGCTTATGCCGTCAAGCGTTCGTGCGAGATCAAAGCTCATGTCGTAGGCCAAGACGAGCGTGAAAGTGGTTTGCGCGCTATTTTGAATTTTGGACATACCTTTGGTCACGCCATTGAGTCGGGTTTGGGCTATGGTCAGTGGCTTCATGGCGAGGCCGTAGCTTGTGGTATGGTCATGGCCAGTGAGCTCTCGGTACGTTTGGGTTATATGCCGGCTTCATTCGTTTCTCGTATCATGCATTTGATTGAGCGAGCTGGGCTTCCTGTTCTCGGTCCCGATTTATCTCCCGAGCGTTATCTGGAGTTAATGCAAGTTGATAAAAAAGCGCAGGCAGGTGAGATTCGATTTGTGTTGATTGAATCATTGGGATGTGCACGCACCGGCAGTGCGCCTGATGACATGGTGATGGATGTCATTCGCACACACACAGCTTAAACTTTGTTTTTAATATGGCTAGACAACCTCGATTAGTCATACCAGGATTGCCGCACCATGTTTTTCAACGTGGACACAATCGTCAGAATATTTATTTGAGTGATGCTGATCGCATGGCTTGGAAAGCGATGATGGTAAATGCTATGCATGAAGCTAAGGTGGTAGTGCATGCTTATGTGATGATGAGTAATCATTACCATTTGCTGGTCACGCCCACTGACTCTCAGAGTCTGAGTAGGGCAATGCAAATGTTAGGGCGCTCGTATGTCAGCCGATTCAATACCTTATATGGTCGCTCAGGCACGCTCTGGGAGGGGCGCTTTAAGGCAATGCCTATTGAGGAAGAGCGCTATTATTTGGCATGTATGCGCTACATTGAACTCAATCCCGTTCGCGCTGGTTTGGTTACTCATGCATCGGGTTATGAGTGGTCGAGTGCTCGGCATCATCTGGGGCTTGCAGAAGAATCATACATTCACCCTCACCCCTTGTATTGGCGTTTGGGTAACACCCCATTTGATAGGCAAAATGCTTAGTGTAGATTTGCCTAAGTCTGATTTGCAATCCTTTCATACATCAGTTCAGCGGGGTTTGGCGATGGGTACTCCTTCAACCTTAGATGCTTGGTGTGAGAAACTTAGCCGTCATTTGCATGCTCGACCTAGAGGTCGACCACCTAGGTCGGAGAACACCTAATTCAACCTGTCCCTTTTAATTTTGACCTAAGGCTATAAATTGCATTTAAAGGGGTCTGTCCCCATTATTTGTATCGGCTCTAGTGTGAATTTGCGGTATGCTACGGTTTTGTCAAATATAGGGAGCACGTATGATGATGGTCGCCGAATTAGCCTCATTAAATCCGCAAGGTTTGTATGATCCCGCCAATGAGCACGATGCTTGTGGTGTGGGATTTGTGGCGCACATTCGGGGGCAAAAGGCGCATAGTATTGTCGGTCAGGGCCTTAAAATTCTTGAAAATCTCGATCATCGCGGCGCCGTAGGGGCTGATCCCTTGATGGGGGATGGAGCAGGTATTTTGATTCAGATACCCGATGCTTTATTTCGCGAGGATATGGCGGCTCAGGGCGTGGATCTGCCCCCAATGGGTGAGTATGGCGTGGGTATGATTTTTTTGCCCAAAGAACATGCATCTCGTTTGGCCTGTGAGCAGGAGCTCGAGCGTGCGGTCAAAGCTGAGGGCTTGATTTTCCTGGGCTGGCGTGATGTGCCAGTAAATCGTGAGATGCCTATGTCTCCCATTGTGCGGGAGAAGGAACCAGTTATTCGTCAAATATTTATTGGGCGCGGTGTTGATATTATTATTCCGGATGCGCTTGAGCGGAAATTGTATGTTATTCGCAAAACGGCATCAGCGGCTATCCAGCATTTGAACTTGAAGCATAGCCCAGAGTACTATGTTCCGAGTATGAGTTGCCGTACTGTGATCTACAAAGGTTTATTGCTGGCTGACCAGGTAGGGCAGTACTATAACGATTTACGTGATGAGCGTTGCGTGTCGGCTTTGGCCTTGGTGCATCAACGTTTTTCGACCAATACGTTTCCGGAGTGGCCATTAGCTCACCCTTATCGCATGGTGGCGCATAACGGTGAAATCAATACAGTCAAGGGTAACTTCAACTGGATGCGCGCTCGTGAAGGTGTGATGCGATCACCCGTTTTAGGTGCCGATTTGCAAAAGCTCTATCCCATCAGTTTTGAAGGTCAGTCCGATACCGCTACGTTTGATAATGCCCTCGAATTGCTAACCATGGCTGGTTACCCATTGGCTCAGGCAGCGATGATGATGATTCCCGAGGCCTGGGAGCAACATACCCTCATGGATGAGCGTAGAAAAGCCTTCTATGAATACCACGCAGCCATGATGGAGCCTTGGGATGGTCCTGCTGCCATGGTGTTTACCGACGGCCGCCAGATTGGTGCAACCCTAGACAGGAACGGATTACGCCCTGCGCGATACGTCATCACGGATGATGATTTGGTAATCATGGGTTCCGAGTCGGGTGTGTTGCCGGTCCCGGAAAGTCGCATACTCAAAAAATGGCGTTTGCAGCCTGGAAAAATGTTTTTAATTGACCTTGAGCAAGGTCGCATTATTGAAGACGAAGAGATCAAAAATCTCTATGCGTCGGCAAAGCCATATCAACGGTGGATTAATAACTTGCGCATCAAGCTTGAAGCATTGCCGCTACCCGTTGGAGCAAATCAAGTGTGCAGCGAAGAAACCCTGCTCGATCGGCAGCAAGCATTTGGCTACACCCAAGAAGACCTCAAATTTCTCATGGGCCCGATGGCGGCAACTGCCGAAGAAGGTGTGGGTTCGATGGGCAATGACTCGCCACTGGCCGTTTTATCGGACCGCAATAAATCCTTGTCCCATTATTTCAAGCAATTATTTGCTCAAGTGACTAACCCTCCCATTGATCCTATTCGGGAGGCCATCGTGATGTCGTTGGTATCATTTATTGGCCCTAAGCCCAATTTGCTGGATATTAACGCCGTTAATCCGCCTATGCGTTTGGAAGTGAGCCAGCCCATTCTTGATTTTGAGGGTATGGCTCGCATCCGTGCCATTGATGCTGCCACGGGTGGAAAATTCAAAAGCTATGAGCTCAACATCACGTATCCGCTAGGGTGGGGCTATGAGGGTGTTGAGGCGAAGTTGGCATCACTGTGTGCCGAGGCGGTGGATGCCATCAAAACAGGGCATAACATTTTGGTCATTTCTGACCGTCAAATGAATCGCAAGCATATTGCGATACCCGCCTTGCTGGCGCTCTCCGCAGTGCATCAGCACTTGGTGCGTGAGGGCTTACGCACCATCGTCGGGTTGGTGGTTGAAACAGGGGGTGCACGTGAAATCCATCAATATGCCACCCTGGCTGGTTATGGTGCCGAGGCCATTCACCCTTATTTGGCTTTGGAAACATTAGCCGCCATGCATCAAGATCTTCCTGCTGATTTATCGGCTGAAAAGGCGATCTATAACTACATCAAAGCCATTGGCAAAGGCTTGTCCAAAATCATGTCCAAAATGGGTGTGAGCACCTATATGTCTTACTGTGGTGCGCAGTTATTTGAAGCGATTGGCCTAGAAAAAGAAGTCGTAGATAAGTACTTCCGCGGAACGGCCACTCAGGTCGGTGGTATAGGCGTATTCCAAATCGCTGAAGAAGCCTTGCGTATGCATCGTGCCGCCTTTGGCAATGATCCGGTGCTTGCCAATATGTTGGATGCGGGCGGTGAATACGCTTGGCGCGTACGTGGCGAAGAGCATATGTGGACACCCGATGTCATTGCTAAGTTGCAGCACAGTACGCGCTCAGGAAAATTTGAAACTTACAAAGAATACGCACAACTTATCAATGACCAAAGCCGCCGTCACATGACGCTGCGTGGGTTGTTTGAATTCAAGGTTGATCAAGCTGCGGCAATACCTTTGAGCGAGGTAGAGCCCGCTTCTGAAATTGTCAAGCGTTTTGCTACAGGAGCCATGTCGTTGGGGTCTATTTCCACCGAGGCACATTCCACCTTGGCATTGGCCATGAACCGTATAGGCGGCAAAAGCAATACCGGAGAAGGTGGTGAAGATCCAGCGCGTTATCGAAATGAATTTAAGGGTATAGCCATTAAAGCGGGCACCAAGGTGTCGGATGTGCTCGGGCCAAACGTCATTGAAGCTGATTACATCATGCAAGAAGGCGATTCCTTGCGCTCGAAAATCAAGCAAGTGGCATCTGGCCGTTTTGGTGTGACGGCCGAGTATTTGGCCAGTGCTGATCAAATTCAAATCAAAATGGCGCAAGGCGCTAAACCCGGAGAGGGTGGGCAATTGCCAGGTGCTAAAGTATCTGAGTACATAGGCTTTTTGCGCTATTCCGTGCCTGGGGTGGGTTTGATCAGCCCGCCGCCGCACCATGATATTTACTCGATTGAAGATTTAGCTCAGCTCATTCATGACTTGAAAAACGTGAATTCACGGGCAACCATCAGCGTCAAACTGGTTAGTGAGGTCGGCGTTGGAACCATTGCTGCCGGCGTCGCCAAGTGCAAGGCTGATCATGTAGTGATTGCCGGTCATGATGGGGGTACGGGTGCATCACCCTGGTCTTCGATCAAACATGCGGGAAGCCCCTGGGAATTGGGACTGGCCGAAACCCAACAAACATTGGTTCTGAACCGGTTGCGTGGGCGTATTCGAGTTCAAGCTGACGGCCAAATGAAAACAGGCCGTGATGTGGTAATTGGTGCTTTATTAGGTGCCGATGAGTTTGGGTTTGCTACGGCGCCATTGGTGGTTGAAGGTTGCATCATGATGCGTAAATGCCATCTCAACACCTGCCCCGTAGGTGTGGCCACCCAAGACCCTGAACTGAGAAAAAAATTCACGGGCAAACCTGAGCACATTGTGAATTACTTCTTCTTTGTGGCTGAAGAAGTTCGTCAAATCATGGCGCAACTCGGTATGCGCAAATTCGATGAGCTCATTGGGCGATCCGATTTGCTGGATATGAAAAAAGGCATCGCACATTGGAAAGCCAAAGGGCTTGATTACAGCCGATTATTGGCGCAACCTCTGGTGCCTGCGGATGTGCCGAGAAGGCATGCAGCCGAGCAAGATCATGAGCTTGGTAAGGCTTTGGATATCACTTTGATTGAAAAATGCCAGCCCGCCTTGCTGCAAGGCAAGAAGGTGAAGTTGATAGAAAATGCCCGCAATGTCAATCGCAGTGTTGGAGCTATGTTGTCCGGTGAATTGGTGCGTCAGCATCCCTTGGGCTTGCCCGATGAATCCATATTCATTCAAATGGAAGGTACAGGAGGCCAAAGTTATGGTGCATTCTTAGCCCAGGGCATCATGTTGTATTTGATTGGTGAAGCCAATGATTACACGGGCAAGGGCTTATCGGGTGGGCGTATCGTTGTTCGGCCTAGTCTCGATTTCCGCGGTGATTCCACATCTAACATCATTGTAGGCAATACGGTTTTATATGGTGCTACGAGTGGTGAAGCCTTCTTCCGAGGTGTGGCCGGAGAGCGTTTTGGTGTCCGCTTATCCGGAGCAACAGCTGTGGTAGAAGGAACGGGCGATCATGGTTGTGAGTACATGACTGGGGGTACGGTGGTGGTCCTGGGCAAAACGGGCAGGAATTTTGCTGCTGGCATGAGTGGTGGCGTGGCTTATGTGTATGACGAAGATGGCCAGTTTAGTCAGCGTTGTAACACCGCCATGGTGGCCTTAGACCCTATCCTCAGTGCTGTTGAGCAAAAGGCGCAATGTATACCTACCCACCGCGGACAAGCTGATGAAGTCTTATTGAAGAATTTGATTGATGCGCATTACAAGTGGACGGGTTCTTTGCGGGCGCGTGAAATACTTGACAACTGGGAACAAAGTAAAGATCGGTTTATTAAGGTATTTCCGCACGAATATCGTCGTGCGATGGCCGCCGTCAGTTCGCCCAGCGGTACAAATACCTTAGCAGAGGCTACCGATTCTAGTGCTAAGGCAAGCTCAACTAAGCGCAGCGTTGCAAAATCGAAATCTGCCGTGTAATAAACATACCGCTAAAGGAATTATCATGGGAAAAGTCACTGGGTTTATGGAGTTTGAGCGTATTGAAGAAGGTTATGAGCCTGTAGCTCAGCGCCTAAAAAACTACAAAGAATTTGTGATTGGGCTCAAACCTGAAGATGCCAAAATTCAAGCGGCACGATGTATGGATTGCGGCATTCCTTTTTGTAATAACGGTTGTCCTGTTAACAACATCATCCCCGATTTCAATGATTTGGTTTATCGTGATGATTGGCAAAGCGCGATTCAAGTTTTACACAGCACCAATAACTTCCCAGAGTTCACGGGGCGTATTTGCCCTGCACCCTGTGAAGCTGCTTGTACTTTGAATTTCAATAACGATGCGGTGGGTATCAAATCCATTGAGCAGGCCATCATTGATCGTGCTTGGTCTGAAGGCTGGGTTCAACCTCAGTCACCGGCTTTTAAAACCGGAAAGAAAGTTGCCATCGTGGGCTCGGGCCCATCAGGGCTTGCGGCCGCTCAGCAGTTGGCGCGTGCGGGTCATGATGTGACTGTATTTGAAAAAAATAGCCGGCTTGGTGGATTGTTGCGTTATGGTATACCCGACTTCAAATTAGATAAATCTCACATAGATCGACGCATCAGCCAAATGGAAGCCGAAGGAGTGGTTTTTAGAACGGGTGTTTTAGTTGGGAAAATGCAAGCTGGCAGTAAAGTAACGAATGATGCCAAGGAAATTGTTACGCCAGAAGATTTGAGCCTAGCATTTGATGCGGTTTTGTTGTGTGGTGGCTCTGAGCAAAGCCGTGATTTGCCGGTGCCGGGGCGTGAACTCAAAGGCGTACACTTTGCCATGGAATTTTTGCCACAGCAAAACAAAGTAGTGGCTGGCGATAAGTTGAAGTCGCAAATTCACGCTAAAGATAAGCAGGTCATCGTGATCGGCGGTGGCGATACGGGTTCTGATTGCGTAGGTACGAGCAATCGTCAGGGAGCTACCAGCGTGACCCAGTTTGAACTCATGCCGATGCCTCCTGAGCATGAAAATAAAATGTTGAGCTGGCCTTACTGGCCGTATAAGTTGAGAACCTCGTCTAGTCATGAGGAGGGATGCGATCGTGCATTTGCCATTGCCACCAAGGCCTTTGTACCCGGCACGGGCAAGGATGCCGACAAAGTCAAAGCCATTAAAACGGTGGAATTGGCTTGGGCAAACGGTCAGTTT
The DNA here is from genome assembly GCA_032122355.1 of Burkholderiaceae bacterium. Lineage (GTDB taxonomy): Bacteria > Pseudomonadota > Gammaproteobacteria > Burkholderiales > Burkholderiaceae_C > RFTU01. The sequence continues at coordinate 14,208 of JAUMCS010000020.1, read as the reverse complement.
ACTGAAGTGCCTCATTCAGAAAAAGAGTGGCCTGCTGATTTGGTATTGCTTGCTATGGGTTTTGTATCGCCAGTGGGCTCAATCCTCGAAACCTTTGGCGTGGAAAAAGATGCACGCGGCAATGCCAAGGCCGGCACTGATGAGGTTAGCGGTTATGCCACGAATGTGCCGAAGGTGTTTTCTGCCGGTGATATGCGTAGAGGTCAAAGTCTGGTGGTTTGGGCTATACGTGAGGGGCGACAGGCTGCGCGAGCAGTGGATGCTTTTTTAATGGGTGAAAGCCAATTGCCGCGTTAAAAGCCATGAGAGGCTGAGATTGTGTCAAAATAGAACGCTATGCTATTTTGACCAATCATCGTGGAAACGCAGCCTTTCATACGCATTAAAAATGTTACTTTTGGGTATGAGTCCCAAAAGCCGATTCTCAAAGATATCAGTTTAAATTTTCCCAAAGGAAAAGTTACTGCTATTTTGGGCGGGTCAGGTTGTGGAAAAACAACTCTCTTGCGTTTAATTGCTGGCTTGTTTGGTGCCGATGAGGGGGAAGTCATTTTTGGTGAAGAAACCGTTCACGCTGGTGATCGTCAGCAGTTACTTCGCTTGCGCCGGCGTATGGGTATGCTTTTCCAGTTTGGTGCTTTATTTACTGATCTGAACGTATTTGAAAATGTCGCATTTCCCTTGCGTGAACATACTGATCTGTCTGATTCGATGATCAGGGATGTGGTGTTGATGAAGCTCAATGCGGTGGGTTTACGCGGCGCGGCTCGATTAAAAATTTCTGAAATATCGGGTGGTATGGCTAGGCGTGTCGCCATTGCTAGAGCCATTGCTCTGGACCCCGAGTTGATTATGTATGATGAGCCTTTTGCTGGCTTGGATCTCATTTCTATGGGTGTGACGGCCAATTTGATTCGTACCCTCAACAGCCTGACACACTCGACCGCATTGCTGGTCTCGCATGATGTTCCTGAATGTATGGCAATTTGTGACAACATCGTGTTGTTGGCAGCGCAGGGGCGTATAGTCGCCCAGGGCACACCTGCTGAATTGATGGCCAGCACAGATCCAGAAGTAAGGCAATTTATTCGCGGAGAGCCTGATGGGCCTGTGAAGTTTCATTATCCCGCTCCCAGTATGGCATCCGACTATGGGTATTTGAAATGAAACTGAGTGATGTTTTTCAGAGGGTAGGGCGTGAAACCATTGAGCTTCTGCGTAGCATGGGTCATGCAGCCTTTTTTACCAAAGATTTAATCACGCATAGCCTGAGTGTATGGCGCCGACTGGATTTATTGAGTCAGCAAATTCATGCTATTGGTAATCGTTCATTGTTGATCATACTGGCCTCTGGTCTTGCGGTAGGTTTTGTTTTGGCCCTGCAGATGTACTATGCTTTGGTTACCTATGGTGCTACTGAATCTTTGGGCTTGATTGTGAATTTGTCACTCGTGCGTGAATTGGGGCCTGTGGTTGCTGCGCTTTTATTTGCGGGCAGGGCAGGTACCTCACTCACGGCTGAAATTGGGTTAATGAAAGCCGGTGAGCAACTGGCCGCTATGGAAATGATGGCTGTTGATCCTCGTGACCGAGTATTGGCCCCTCGCTTTGTGGCTGGGATAATTTCCATGCCCTTGTTGGCGGGTTTGTTTTCAGCCATTGGTATATTGGGTGCGTGGACTGTAGCTGTGGGTTTGATTGGTTTAGATGCTGGCAATTTTTGGTCGCTCATGCAGGCGCGCGTGGATGTGTGGCGTGATGTGGGTAATGGCATTGTTAAAAGTGCAGTATTCGGTTTTATTTGTACCTCTGTAGCATTGTTCTACGGCTATGAAACACAGGCTACCCCTGAAGGCGTGGCCTACGCCACTACCCGTACGGTAGTTACATCTGCCTTGGCTATACTGGCCATGGATTTTGTATTAACGGCTCTTATGTTCTCAACTCCTTAACCTAGGTCAAATTTACGATAGGAATGCATGATGATCAGTAAACGCAACACCGAAATTGGGGTGGGTTTTTTTGTTCTGCTGGGTATGGCTGGGTTATTGTTTCTCTCGCTCAAGGCCGCTAATTTGGCCAGTTTTGGTGACAGAACAGGCTATATCGTGAGTGCTAAATTTGACAATATCGGTGGCTTAAAGCCGCGTGCGCCCATCCGTAGTGCCGGTGTGACGATAGGTCGGGTTAAATCGATTACCCTTGATGCCGGCACCTTTCAGGGTGTGGTGGTGATGGAGTTGGATCGTGATGTGCTCTTTCCGCGTGATTCGTCAGCCAAAATTTTAACGGCGGGTTTGTTGGGTGATCAGTATGTAGGTATAGAGCCTGGTGGTGATGAAAAAAATTTACAAGCTGGTGATGTCATCACCGCAACGCAATCAGCGGTGGTGCTGGAAAATTTAATTGGCCGTTTTTTATTCAATAAAGCTGCAGAAGCCGGTAGCTCACAGGAGGCTGCGCCATGACCCACCTTGGCCGATTGGCCCTAATGATGTTTGCACTGATGATCTGTGGTTCTGGTGCATTACGAGCGCAAGCCATACAGTCCGACCCGCTGGAAGGCTTCAATCGCACCATGTTCAGATTTAATCTTACACTTGATCACTATGTAGTTGAGCCCGTTGCTACTGCCTATGTCAAGGCGGTGCCTGAGCCTTTGCGCAATATGGTGGGTAACTTTTTTGGCAATATAGGTGATGTTTGGTCGGCTGCCAACCACGCATTGCAGGGCAAACCTGGGCCCGCTTTTCATATGATGGGGCGGGTATTTATCAATACATCGGTGGGGCTGTTGGGGGTGCTTGATGTGGCCACTGTATCAGGCATTGAGCGGCAGTCGGAAGATTTTGGACAAACCCTGGGGGTGTGGGGGGTAAAGTCTGGCCCTTACGTCGTTTTGCCCTTGCTCGGTCCATCTACTTTGCGTGATGCGGTAGCTACCCCCCTAGATCGTTCCATTTATAATCTCACTTTACCGCAAGAAACCGAGCCTCGGGCTTGGCTCACTGCTGCACAAGTTATCAATGGGCGCGCCAACGCACTGCCTTACACGAGAATGCTAGACAAAGTGGCTTTGGATAAATATGTGTTTGTTCGAGACGCTCACCTGACGCGGCGGCAAAGCTTGGTGTATGACGGTGAAGTGCCTGCTGCAGAGTCGGACAGCAATACAGAAACTGAGGAATGATGATGAAGTATTTGATTTCAGAGATGGTCGGATTAACGTTAAGCATGGCTTTGCTATTGGGTACTTCAATACCTGTGCAAGCTCAAGTATCTACCACAGCTTCGGCAGGGGTCGCCGTGGATGCTCCAGATGAATTTGTTAAGAAGATATCCAACGATATTTTGAATCAACTCAAAACGGATTCTGCTATCCAATCCGGTGACATCACTAAAATCAATGCATTGGTAGATGCCAAAGTATTACCCTACGTGAATTTGCCCCGCATGACTGCTCAAACGATGGGTCGATACTGGCGTACGGCTACTCCTGAACAAAAGCAACAAATGCAAGAGGAGTTCAAAACCTTGCTCATGCGAACTTACGCTGGGGCATTTTCTCAAGTAAAAGATCAAACACTATTTGTCAAGCCCATGCGAGGAAACTCCGACGATAAAGAAGCACTGGTTCGTACTGAAATTCGGGGCAAGGGTGAGCCCATACAACTCGATTACCGTCTAGAAAAAGATGGAGCCAGTTGGAAGGTTTATGACTTTAATGTCATGGGTGTATGGATGGGCGAACAATATCGCAGCAGTTTCTCTCAAGAGATCAACGCCGTTGGTATTGACGGTTTGATTGCAAAATTGGCTGAGCGCAATAAAGCCAATCGCAAATAACGTTATATCTTTTTCATGTCAGTACCCCTCATACTGCCGGCTACGCTTACATTCGATCAGGCCTCAGCGGTGGCGGCTTGGTTACGTTCGGCTGCACAGGTACAAACCGCCGAGCCCCTGATCATTGATGCCTCGGCGTTACAGCAATTTAACACGGCAACCTTGGCTGTGTTGCTCGAGGCGGGGCGGTTAGCACAACAACATGGCCGAGTTTTGCAGATCAATTCGGCCCCTCCAGCGTTGCAAGAATTGGCGCAACTCTACGGCGTGACTGAGCTTCTGCATTTAGGGGCCTCATCTGAAAATCGAGCCAAGGCCCCATCATGAACCAACTAGAACAATTAGCCCAATGGACTACTGTAGTTGCGGACACGGGTCATTTCTTAGAATTGCAACAGTTTTCACCTAGCGATGCAACTACCAATCCTTCGCTGATTTTGAAGGCGGTTCAATTACCAGAGTATGATTATTTGCTCACTGATGTGGTGGCCCAAAATCGGCATCAGCCTATGGATGTCATCACCGATGCTTTATTGGTGCGTTTTGGCTATGAAATACTGCAAATGGTGCCTGGGCGTGTCAGTACTGAGATAGATGCGCGACTCAGCTTTGATACTGATGCTACTGTCAAGCGTGCTCAGCGCATCATGGCGGAGTATGAGCAGTGTGGTATGGCCCCACATCGTATCTTGATTAAAATAGCAGCTACCTGGGAAGGTATTCGTGCGGCTCAGGAGCTACAAAAGCAGGGTATAAACTGTAATTTGACCTTGGTATTTTCATTTTCTCAGGCCGTGGTCTGTGCCCAAGCCGGCGTTACCTTGATTTCTCCTTTTGTGGGCCGTATCTATGACTGGCATAAAAAAGCAGCGGGCAGCCATTGGAACGAAAATGCAATGGCAGGAGTCGCCGACCCTGGTGTTCAATCTGTCACTCAAATTTACCAATACTTCAAACATTTCGATATTTCCACTGAAGTGATGGGTGCGAGTTTTAGAAATGTGAATCAAATACTGGCGCTGGCGGGCTGTGATCTCCTGACTATTAGCCCTGATTTGCTCGCACAATTGCAGCAAAGCTATCAACCGGTTGCCCCGGTATTGTCGGTAACCAGTGCCAAAGCTTTGTCCATACAGCATCATCAATATGACGAAGCTGGGTTTCGATATGCCTTAAATGCCGATGCCATGGCCACAGAAAAATTAGCCGAAGGCATACGTGCATTTGCCGCTGATGGACACAAGCTTGATCTTTTAATTCAACAAAAAATGGCTGAATTGGATTCTTGATGCTACCGGTTTTTCCCCGCTGCGATGAAACGGCAGCTTGGCCTTTATTGCAAGAACACTACCAACAGCAGGCTGCGGGTTTTAATTTGCGATATGCCTTCACTCAGGATACTGATCGTGCAGCCAACATGGGGCTTGAGGTAGGAGGGCTGTACATTGACCTCAGTAAAAATTTGTGGACTGATACGACACGTACTTTGTTACAAGCATTAGCCGAGCAAGTGCAGTTAGCTCAACAGCGTGATGCATTGTTATCCGGTATGCCAGTCAATAACACTGAGGCTAGGCCTGCTTGGCACACCGCATTACGCTCCCCTGAAGGTTTACACAGTTGCAGCCCAGAGGTCCATGGGGTTTTGAACGCCTTTTTGAACTTTGCCGAGCGGGTTCGGCAACCAGACAGGAGCCCTATTCGTGATGTCGTTAATATCGGTATTGGGGGGTCGGATTTGGGGCCGCAAATGGCTGTCAATGCCTTGCAATCGCTGGTTGCCCCTCATTTGCGCATTCATTTTGTCAACAACATAGATGCCGATCAACTCAGTCAAGTACTATGCGGTTTATCCCCTCAAAGTACTGTATTTATCGTGGCGTCTAAAACTTTCACCACGCAAGAAACCATGGCCAATGCAGAAGCCGCACGCCATTGGTTTTTGCAGCAGGGTGGAACTCACGTAGACCAGCACTTTGTGGCATTGACTTCCAACACACAAGCGGCTAGAGAGTGGGGTATTCACACATCCTTTGGGTTTGCGGATTGGGTGGGTGGTCGATATTCGATATGGGGGCCTATTGGTTTGGCCTTGGCTATAGCCATTGGTGCGGATGGATTCAGGTCGTTTTTGGCCGGAGCTCATGCCATGGATACGCACTTTGCACAAGCCCATTTTTCGCATAATGCGCCTGTGCAGTTGGCCCTGCTGGATGTTTGGTATCGAAATTTTTACCGTTTTAGTGGGCGGACCATTGCCCCCTATTGTCAGGCACTGAGTCGCCTACCTGCTTACTTGCAGCAGCTTGAAATGGAGTCCAACGGCAAGGGCGTAGATCGGCACGGGCGCAGCTTAGCCTACGCTAGCAGCGGAGTGGTTTGGGGTGAGCCGGGATCTTGCGGCCAGCATGCTTATTTTCAAATGTTGCATCAGGGCACCGATGTTATTCCTGTGGAATTTGTCGCGGTGAGAACCCCCCATCACTCCCACATTGAAATGCATCAAATGCTTCTGGCTAATTGTATAGCGCAAAGCCGAGCATTAATGCTAGGTAAACAGTACTCTGATTCATTATCACCTGAACCCGCTGCATTAGTACCCCATAAAACCTTTAGCGGTAATCGCCCCAGTACTACGATTTTATTAAGTGAACTCACGCCCTACAGCCTGGGCGAATTGATCGCCCTATATGAGCACCGTGTATTTTGTACTGGCGCTTTGTGGGGTATCAATTCATTTGATCAGTGGGGTGTTGAGCTGGGTAAATCTTTGACGCGAGATCTTTTATCACGCTGGAAGCAAGCTGACTTGCAGGGGTTGGATGGCTCTACTGCTGAACTATTACGGCGCGTGATGTCATGAGCTCAGTTAAACGGGAACACTCTATTGATTCAAGCTTGCAAGAAAAAATCAACCAAGCTTTGCCACAAACACAATGCACTCGCTGTGGCTACCCTAACTGCCGTAGCTATGCTCAGGCCATCGCCAATCATGAGTGTGAAATTAATCAATGTCCACCAGGCGGAGCTGAAGGTATACAACGCCTCGCTGCTATCACGGGTCGCGCGGTAATGCCTCTAAACTCGGCACATGGGCAGGAGGCCCCGCGGCAATTGGCGGTGATAGATGAAAACTGGTGCATAGGTTGTACCCTTTGCATCAAGGCTTGTCCGGTCGATTGCATTGTAGGCGCACCTAAGCGCATGCACACGATCATTGAAAGCCAGTGTACGGGCTGTGAGCTTTGCATACCGGCTTGCCCGGTTGATTGTATTTCTCTTGAGCCTGCTTCGGGTGAGCTAACCGGTTGGGCTGCTTGGAGCCCGGAGCAAGCGCAAGAGGCGCGACATCGCTATGAATTTCGAGTGGAACGCCTACAGCGTGAGCAACAAGAGCATGATGAGCGTTTGGCGGCTTTGGCATCGTCGCCTATAGCCTCAACTACGCCTAACCTATGAAACGTGCGGCTATTGAGGGTATCTTTGCGACATTACATAGGGCCAATCCCGAGCCACAAACGGAGTTGATATATCACAATCATTTTCAATTACTAGCGGCAGTATTGTTGTCCGCACAGGCCACTGACCGTAGTGTTAACAAAGCTACAGAGCACTTGTTTGCAGTGGCCCCTACACCTGACAAAATGCTGGCATTAGGTGTGGAGGGGATCAGCCATTACATTCAAAGTATTGGTCTATACCGCACCAAAGCCAAAAATTTGCATGAAACATGTCGCATTTTGCTTGAAATGTATCAAGGGCAAATTCCGGATGATCGTCAAGCCCTTGAGGCCTTACCCGGGGTAGGGCGTAAAACGGCTAATGTGGTGTTGAACATTGCTTTTCATGAGCCTACCATCGCTGTGGATACCCATATTTTTCGGGTGGCTAATCGCACCGGTCTTGCACCAGGCAAAACGCCGCTAGAGGTAGAGCAGGCGCTTTTGCGTCGGGTGCCCCTAGCTTATCAACAACATGCCCATCATTGGTTGATTCTGCACGGTCGTTATGTGTGTAAAGCACGTAAGCCTGAGTGTCAGGTATGTGCAGTGGCCGCTTTTTGTGGCTACCGTGGGCCTGAAAAAAAGCCAATAAAACTCTGATGGGGCTTAAGCCAAATACATAGATTTGATGTCACAATCTGATTGCTTTTTAGCTTGTGATTTCATTATTGCGTAGGACTATCCATCATGAATGCTCCCGATAAATCTTTGCACAGTATGTTGCAACTCACTCGTGAGCCCTTTGCGGCTTCACAAAAGATTTACCTTCAAGGCTCCAGCCCTGATGTACAGGTGCCACAACGTGAGGTACGCCTCACCAATGGTGAAGTGGTCACTCTTTACGATACCTCTGGCCCATACACCGATCCCAGTGTGAGTATTGATGTGACCCAAGGTTTGCCAGCAGTTCGGGCTAAATGGATTGAAGATCGGGCCGATACCGAAAGCTATGCGGGCCGTAATTTGCAAGCACTGGATGATGGGGCCCGCCACGAAGAGCGCGATGCCGATCGTTTGCAAGCATTGCGGGATTCTGCTGTGGGTTTGCAGCGCCAGCCACGCCGTGCCAAAGCCGGTGCGAATGTGACGCAAATGCACTACGCCAAGCGCGGCATCATCACGCCCGAAATGGAATATATCGCCATACGTGAAAATGGCCGACGTGAGTGGATGCAAGAATATCTATCAAGCCCTGAGCGTGAGCAGCGCTTGCGCGGTAACAGCATGGGGGCAGCTATTCCTGACATTATCACCCCTGAATTTGTTCGCCAAGAAGTTGCACGGGGTCGTGCCATTATTCCCGCTAACATCAATCATCCCGAAGTTGAACCCATGATCATTGGGCGCAACTTTAAGGTCAAGATTAATTCCAACATTGGCAATTCAGCCGTGACTTCCAGTATTGAAGAAGAGGTGGAAAAGCTCGTGTGGTCTATACGCTGGGGTGGTGATACCGTGATGGATTTATCCACCGGTAAAAATATCCACACCACGCGTGATTGGATTATTCGCAATAGCCCCGTGCCTATCGGTACGGTACCCATTTATCAAGCCCTTGAAAAAGTCGGTGGTGTGGCCGAAGATCTGACCTGGGCTATTTTCAGAGACACCCTGATTGAGCAAGCAGAGCAGGGCGTTGATTACTTCACTATCCATGCTGGCGTGCGTTTGGCCTACATACATTTGACTGCCCAAAGGCGCACTGGTATTGTCTCCCGAGGTGGCTCTATCATGGCCAAGTGGTGTATTGCTCATCATCAAGAAAACTTCCTCTATACTCACTTCGAAGATATTTGCGACATCATGAAAGCTTACGATGTGAGCTTTTCATTAGGTGATGGCTTGCGTCCGGGTTCGGGGGCAGATGCCAATGATGAAGCCCAATTTGCTGAGCTGCGAACTTTAGGTGAGCTTACGCAAGTTGCTTGGAAACATGACGTGCAAACCATGATTGAGGGGCCAGGTCATGTGCCCATGCACATGATCCAAGCCAACATGGATGAGCAACTCAAGCATTGCCATGAAGCCCCTTTTTACACATTAGGCCCTCTCACCATAGATATTGCGCCCGGTTACGACCACATCGCCAGTGCCATAGGTGCAGCCATGATCGGCTGGATGGGTACGGCCATGTTGTGTTATGTGACACCCAAAGAGCACTTAGGTTTGCCTGATCGTGATGATGTCAAGCAGGGTATTATTGCTTACAAAATTGCAGCTCATGCTGCCGATGTGGCCAAGGGTCATCCTGGTGCTCGTGCTCGTGACGAGGCGTTATCAAAAGCCCGCTTTGAATTCCGCTGGACAGATCAATTTAACCTTGGACTAGATCCCGATACTGCGCGTGAATTTCATGATGAAACCTTGCCCAAAGACAGCAGTAAAGTCGCGCATTTTTGTAGCATGTGTGGGCCTAAGTTCTGTTCCATGAAAATCACGCAAGAAGTCAGGGACTATGCCGCTGCCAAAGGATTAGCGGAAGAGCAAGCATTGGCTCAGGGTATGACTGAAAAATCAGACCAATTCAAGGCTAACGGCGGTGAATTTTATGTGCCCATTTCACAATTAAAAACCCCCGAGAACCAAACTTAAAAAATCGCATGATGCAGGGTAACCAGCAAACCATAGGTATTGCAGGTGCCGGGCTATTAGGCCGATTACTGGCTTGGAGCTTGGCGCAGCAGGGCTTTGCGGTACAAGTTTTTGACCGCAACCATGCTTCCCCCACTTTTGATGGGCAGCAATCGGCGGGTTTTACCGCCGCGGGTATGCTAAGCCCCTTGGCTGAATTGGATAATAGTTCCGTTCATGTGGCCATGCTGGGGTGGCGCTCAATGGGCTTGTGGCAACACATTACCGCACAACTTGGGCAGCCTAACCTCATGCAACGCGCGGGCAGCTTGCTGCTGGCGCATCGTACTGAAGTGGGGGCAGCACAACGAGTACTGGCTCGGCTGGAGCGGGCACCAGCGCATACTCCTCAGCCTCAGGTGCTGACGGCGCAAGCACTGGCTCAGTTAGAGCCTGTGTTGTACAGCTCTGCCTACGCTTGGCTACTGCCCGATGAAGGGCACATGGATGCCGTAGCTACCATGATGGCATTGCAGCACCAATCCCCACAGGCGCAATGGCATTGGAATACGCCTGTGAGTGCCGTTGAGCTTGGTTTTATTACCACAGAAGATGGCCGCGTGCACCGCTTTGACCATGTGTTTGATGTGCGCGGAGCGGGCGGTAGGCCCGCCTTGCCTGTGCGTGGTGTACGGGGTGAGTTGCTTTGGTTGCATTTGCCTGAGCATGGGCTCAAGCGACCCGTACGCCTGTTGCACTCACGCCACCGTGTATACATAGTGCCTCGCAGCACTGATACTTTATTAGTCGGGGCCAGTGAAATTGAAAGTGAAGATCGCTCAGGGGTATCGGTGCGTAGTGCTGTAGAGTTGTTAACTGCGGCTCATAGCATTTTTCCAGCATTGGCAGAAGCACGCATCATACGCATGGATGTCAACCTGCGCCCCGCCTTGCCTGACAATGAACCCTTGATTCATACACAATCGGGGCTAACTCGTATCAATGGCCTTTTTCGTCATGGTTGGTTACTGGCACCGGCCTTGGTGCAGGATGCTTTATTGGCATGTAATATGCCCCTATATTTTGAAAGTGCTTAGTTGATGTCTTATCCATCTGAGGCTCATAGAATGATTACCGTTTTATTGGATCAAAAGCCACATCAGTTGGCTATGGGTACTACCCTTGAAGGATTTTTAGCGGGTTTGCCTGATTTGCCGGTGGCTTGTGCGACGGCAGTGAATGGCTTGTTTGTACCACGTACTCAGCGTTCGGGCCATGTGCTGCAATCAGGGGACGCAGTTTTGCTATTTCAGCCCATCGTAGGGGGTTAATACTTTACGCCGATACTTTTTATGAATAATTCGGTTTCATCTTTTGTTGCGGATTTGGCTTCGGACCTTTGGTCTCCGACTATCAGCACTTCATTCCATAGCCGCTTTTTACTGGGTACAGCAGGTTATCCCTCGCCGCAGGTTTTGCATCAAGCCATTGTAGCTTCGGGTACTCAAATAGTTACTGTGGGTCTCAAGCGTACCTTGGCGGCTGCCGGAGATAATGGGTTTATTGCGGCTATACAACAAGCCTTGCAAAAGCAGCAAGCTTGCCTACTTCCGAATACTGCCGGGTGTCGTACCGCACGTGAAGCCATTCAATTAGCGCATATGGCACGTGAGCTATACAACACCACTTGGATTAAGTTGGAGGTGACGGGCGATGAGCATACTTTGCAGCCCGATCCCTTTGAGTTGGTGGCAGCAGCACAAACGCTGGTGCGTGATGGCTTTGAGGTGTTTCCTTATTGTACCGATGATTTAGTCACCTGTCGCCGCTTGCTGGATGCCGGTTGCCCTGTATTAATGCCTTGGGGGGCTCCTATTGGTTCGGGTCAAGGCATACTTAACCCTTATGCCTTGCGTACTTTGCGTGAGCGTCTGCCTGATGCGATATTGATTATTGATGCAGGTATCGGTGCGCCTTCCCATGCCACTTTGGCCTTGGAAATGGGCTTTGATGCCGTTTTGCTGAACTCAGCAGTTGCGCAAGCGCGTGACCCCGTGGCTATGGCGCATGCCTTTAAGCTGGCTATCCAATCTGGCCGCAGTGCTTGGCGTGCGGGTATTATGGCGCAGCAAGACTACGCGGTGGCCAGTACACCTGTTGGCAATGAGCCTGTTTTGTTGGGGTAGTGACGATGATTCCTTTACAAGCCTCGGTGCTTTGGAGCATCGCAGGTAATGATAGCGGTGGTGGTGCGGGGTTAAGCGCTGATCAGCGTGCGGCGCAATCTCTGGGCGTACATTTATGCCCTGTGGTGGCCACGGTCACGGCGCAAAACTCAGTGGCCGTGACTCAGCTTGAAGCGGTTTCGATAGCTTTGCTAGAGGCGCAATTGCAGGCTTTGAAAACCGATATTCCTACGCGCGTGATCAAAACGGGTTTGCTCGGCAGTGTGCAAGCCATTAAGTTGGTAGCTCGGTGCGTCGATGAATTACGTAGGTATCAGCCATTGGCTTTGGTGGTTGACCCTGTGCTCAGGGCAAGCACAGGGGCCGTTTTGGGCAATGCTGATGTGGTGGCAGCTTATCGTGATGAATTGGTGCCCCGTGCTACTTTAATTACACCTAATCAAACAGAAGCCCAACAATTGTGTGGGCAAGCCGATACGGCACCTGCCATGGCACAAAGCTTGAGGCGCTGGGGGGCGCAATCCGTTTGTATCACTGGCGGTGATGGGCTGGAGGGTGCCCAGACAACCAGCCCCTTAGCGGCGGATTGGCTAGATACCGAGCATGCTCGGGGCTGGCTAACGCTGCCCCGTGTACCAGCACAGCACAACCATGGCACGGGCTGTACTTTTGCCAGTGGCGCTGCCGCTGCGATGGCTCTGGGGTTTGTAGCAGCCGATGCTTGTGTTTTGGCCAAAATGCTCACCACGCAAGGCTTGCGGCACGGCTATGCGGCAGGTGCAGGGGCTGGCCCCGTACAGGCATTGAGTGGCTTTGCTGCGGTTGCCGGTGCTTTGCCTGCCTTGTCATGGGATGAGCAAGTGCAAGC
>JAUMCS010000020.1:0-1224 GCA_032122355.1 Burkholderiaceae bacterium | reverse complement strand
TGACCTTATTGGGGGGGAAGCAGTATTCTGCGCTGGGCTTGTATGCTATTGCAGACCATTTCGAGCACTTACAAGCCTTGTTAGAAGCTGGTGTGCGCACGGTGCAGCTGCGTGCCAAAGTCAATCTGCAACAGCCGCAAGCCGTTACCCATTTGCGTGATCAAATTCAGCACAGTGTAGCGGCCTGCCGTGCTGTTGGGGCGCAGTTGTTTATTAATGATCATTGGAAGTTGGCCCTTGAAGCGCAAGCACCGGGGGTACATTTGGGGCAAGAAGATTTATTGGCCCTAACATCACCAGAGCGTGCTGAATTGATGAGCCGGGTTGAGCGTGGTTTGGCCTTGGGTGTGAGTACCCACAGTTTGTGGGAGCTATGCCGTACGCGCACCTTTCAGCCGCGATATGTAGCGTGTGGTCCGGTATGGCCTACCTTAACTAAGGCTATGCCATGGCAGCCCCAAGGTTTGCATAATTTACGCTGGTGGGTGCGTATGGCTGGTGTACCTGTAGTGGCCATTGGTGGCATTTTGCACCCTGAACAAGTGCTTCAAACAGCAGCTACTGCGGTGGATGGCGTATGTGTGGTGCGAGGCTTAAGCGAGGTGAACGCTGAGCGGGTTGGCCGGTTTGCGGCGGCCTTACAGAAAGGCCAAACACAAGGCTTGGCTGGTATAGATGTGCCACTGCTGCCACACCCCAGCCTGTGATCTTTAATAAAAAAATACGCTGCAGCCTGAACTGTATTGAAAAAGAGTTATACTAACATCATTGTTCCTCGATAGCTCAGTCGGTAGAGCGCCGGACTGTTAATCCGTAGGTCCCTGGTTCGAGCCCAGGTCGAGGAGCCAAAATACAAAAACCCAACCAATGTCAGTTGGGTTTTTTTATTGGGGAAATCCTCTGCAGTTGCACGGTGTAGGATATGTAGTCGCCCATGAAAAATTCAAATCCCCACCAATTGAATGGTTGGTGAAATGAGTCTGAACGGGACTATGGAAATTTTGGGCAGAATTTTGGTTAAAAAATGGGATAAGGCGAGCAGTTTTATGAGGAAAAAATAAAGGCGGATGCCGCCTTTGCGGATCATCCGCAGCAACCAACGGATGTTGTAGCCCGCAGCGCATAGCACTGCGTGTATCGCATCCCCGTCAGCGCCTTTGAGATGACACCGATTCAGTCGGTGATCGGATTTGAGGTGCCCGATAATCGGTTCGATGGCTTGGC
>JAUMCS010000019.1:0-1739 GCA_032122355.1 Burkholderiaceae bacterium | reverse complement strand
CGCGGCCATATTGAATGTCTGTTAGCTTCTGACGCAGAGACAGGCTGACCTTGGCTGCTTCAGCATTCGGAATACTGTATGAAAAGCTGTGGCTTTTGAGAACACTGATCGGAAAAAGAACGGCTGCCGTACCGCAAGCGAAGAGCTCGGTTATATCGCCATTGGCTAGCCCTGTTCGCACTTCCTCTAAAACAATTTGACGCTCGTCAACGCGGCGGCCATCAGCCTTTGCAATTTCGATGATGCTTTGACGTGTCACGCCCGCCAATATGCTGTCGCTCAAGGCTGGGGTTGCAAGCGAGCCATCTTTGTACACAACGAAAACATTCATCCCGCCAAGTTCTTCTAGAAACTGCCCGTGTTGTGCATCTAAAAACAAAACTTGTGCACACCCATTTTTGCGTGCTTCTTGAAGCGGTGCCAATGAGCCTGCGTAATTGCCAGCGCACTTGGCGTAGCCCGTGCCTCCTTTGGCTGCGCGAGAGTGGTGGGCAGAAACCCAAATTGGAATAGATGACACGCCGTTTTCAAAGTAGGGACCGGCTGGACTTGCAATGACATAAAAGGCAACTTTTTCAGCGCCGCGAACACCTAAAAAACTTTCATCGGCGATCATGAAGGGACGCAAGTACAAGCTGGTTTCCGGTGTTTGCGAAAGCCACTTGGCGTCGATACCGACAAGTTGTTGGATTGATTGAAGAAATAATTCTTTCGGTAGTTCTGGCAGGCCCAAACGCTCTGCCGACTTGGCAAAGCGGGCTGCATTGAGCTCAGGTCTAAAGGCCCAGATCGAGCCGTCAGCGTGTTGATAGGCTTTGAGCCCTTCAAAAATAGCTTGTGCGTAATGCAGCACCAATGAAGCGGGGTCGAGCATCAAAGGTCCGTAGGGGATGACGCGTGGCGCGTGCCAACCGTTTGCTAAAGTCCAATCGATGGCAACCATGTGGTCTGTGAAATGTTTGCCAAAACCAGGCTTGGCCAATATTTTCTGACGTTCAACATCAGAAGTAGGCCGAGTTGAAGTTTCAATGCTAAATTCGCTTGAAGAGCCATGTGTCAAAGTCAAAATAATTCCTTTTGCATTTTTCGTGATGTGTTTTTACATTACGATAGTCTCTAAATCCGTCATCAAAAAAGAGGAAATAATGAAAAAACTCCTGTGCTTTTCAATGCTTGCGCTTTCGCTAACTGCAACTAGCCTTGCTACTGCTCAAGATTACCCCGTTCGTCCTATCAAAATGATAGTCCCTTTTCCGCCTGCAGGTGGAACTGATAACGTCGCACGAATCGTTGCCCAGCAGGTTTCCCAAGACCTCGGACAAAGCATCATTATTGAAAATCGCGCAGGCGCTGCCGGCATGATCGGTGCTGATGCGGTTGCAAAAGCTGAACCTGATGGCTACACCATTGTTTTAACCACCAACAGCACTCACGTCATTGGGCCGCTTTTGAACCCCAAAACGCCCTATTCCCCCACCAAGAGTTTCAGTCCAGTTATTTATCTGGCCCAGTCGCCTTCCATCATGATTGTTCCTGTCAGCTCCCCAGCTAAAACAGTCAAAGAATTCATTGAGTTTGCCAAGAAAAATCCTGGAAAATTGAATTACGGATCGGCTGGAAATGGCGGTATTCCGCACCTATCTGGCGAGCGTTTTCAAGCCTTGTCTGGAATCAAGATGGCACATGTCCCCTACAAAGGAACTGCATTGGCCATGCCAGACCTGATTGCTGGGCGATTA
>JAUMCS010000018.1:5279-62473 GCA_032122355.1 Burkholderiaceae bacterium | reverse complement strand
CCAGAACAACCCGTCAATGGCAAGGAAATCAAGCAGTTTGGCTCAACCCCAAAAAAGAGCGGAGCCATCCCTTAAAAACTATGGTCTAATTCACTAAAAAGCGGACATCTTTCGTGACAAACACCGGAATTGATGCAGGAGGTTGCAGCTGATGCGCCGCAGTTAAGTCGGCTGACTGTGCAACAGGAAGCGGAGTGCCTGCAACGGCTGCTTCAACTGGACAGGCTTCGTCTGATAGACGTGCTACCTGGCAATCGTGTGCGCCTGAACGTGACCCGTGACTTCGATTGGCTTCCATAGGGGCCGATTAGACAAAGGTTTCGGGCACTGTCATTGAGCGACTTTGTCAGCGGCCGATTCACGGCCGACGATGAAACATTTGTCTTTGTCCATGGTATGTTGTCCCCTGCGGCTATCTTGCAATTCCAAACCAAACTGCGCCGGCTAAGACAGGATTGTTCAGAACTTCACTAGGAAAGTTTAACTGTGCCTCTTTCTCGGCGTCGGGGAACAGGTCTATTGCTGGCGATGCGGGAATGGGAATCACAGGAATTTGAGGCATTGCGCCAGAAACGAAGCGCATCTTGATTCATGCCGCCATAATTGTGACGGCGGAGATCTCAATGACGACCGATTGAAACATGCAAAGGACTACTCGCTAATGTCACAGTGACTGTCAGCTTTTTCATTAGGTAAGTGTCTAGCATGGATAGGTTTTTGCCGATCAGAAAATCTGGAGCACGTAAATCGGCAGCCAAACCAACCTTGCTAAAACAGTCTCATCAATTACTGGTATAAAACTCGTCAAATTAACGTATTTGTCTTAGCAATTACTGATCATTCACGCCCCTCCGCGTACCAATCCACTAAATCCTTATTTTAATTAGCGTTTGCAAGAAATTAGAGGGACTGAGTTTTGCATTTAATTTAAATTCTTACATTTAGTTATGAAAATTTAAACGGTCGGGATTTACTTTAAAGCCACTGATACATTGGGTTTACAAGGAATTGGGTTGTTAATTTTTCTCATTTACTTGTGATCTTTTCTCACGAGCTTACGCACTTTCTCACTTACTTGTACTCATGACATCTACGCCGGCGGCGTGGGCTTGTTGATCCGCATGGTAGCTGCTGCGCACCATGGCTCCCACTGCCGCATGCTGAAAGCCCATGGCATACGCTTCGCGTTCGAACATGGCAAAGGTATCGGGGTGTACATAACGGCGCACCGGCAAATGATGCCCGCTGGGCGCCAAGTACTGACCTATCGTGAGCATATCCACTTGGTGTGCACGCAAGTCTTGCATGACTTGCAGAATTTCTTCATCCGTTTCGCCTAATCCTACCATGATGCCGCTTTTGGTGGGTACATTGGGGTGAAGTGCTTTGAATTTTTTGAGTAAATTCAGGCTGAAATGATAGTCACTGCCGGGCCGCGCTTCTTTGTAAAGTCGCGGAACGGTTTCCAGGTTGTGGTTCATGACATCGGGCGGGGCGGCTTTCAAAATGTCTAGGGCGCGATCATCGCGCCCCCTAAAATCGGGGGTCAGAATCTCAATGGTGGTGTTCGGTGACAGGGCGCGCACTTGTTGAATGCATTCCACAAAGTGGCCCGCGCCGCCATCGCGCAAATCATCGCGGTCCACACTGGTAATCACCACATATTGCAGCTTGAGTGCGGCAATGGTGCGTGCCAGATTGAGGGGTTCATCGTTATCTAAGGGGTCGGGGCGGCCATGGCCCACATCACAAAATGGACAGCGGCGCGTGCATTTGTCGCCCATGATCATGAAGGTGGCTGTGCCTTTGCCGAAACATTCGCCAATGTTGGGGCAGCTGGCTTCCTCACAAACGGTGTGTAATTTGTGCTCGCGCAAAATTTGCTTGATTTCATAAAAGCGCGTGGTGGGCGAACCCGCTTTGACCCGAATCCAGTCGGGTTTTTTCAGGGTTTCAGCTGGAACAATTTTGATCGGGATGCGTGCTGTTTTGGCCTGCGATTTTTGTTTGACACTGGCGTCATAAATAGGTTCCGAAGAGGGGGGGGTAGTAGGCGTACTCATGCCGATATTGTCGCTGGAGTTGGTGTTAAATTGTGCAATAGCAATTATTTCAGGGGCGAAAAAGAGCTGTGTTAAACCCATTTAAAACGCTTCAATCAGTTTATATCGTCATTTGGCAAAAATTTTGCCCAAAACATTCATAGCCCCGATGAGACTCATTCAACCAATCGTTCCGTTAGTGAGATTTTGAATCATTCATGGGGGACTAAGTATCTGTTTTTAATGAACTAAGGTAAGTTACTCAATTATTCTGTGGACAACTTTGTGGAAAACATTTTGATGAAGCCGCTAAGTGACTGTTTTTTATGAATCTAGCTTGTTTTGCTTAAGGATGTTGCAATGATTAAAATATATAAATATCAATGACTTATGCGAAATGCGCACTGATTTTTTTGATCTGTATCAAATGATTATTCACTCCAAAAAATATGGGGACAAGTTGCGATTTTGTGGTAGTCATCGTAATGTCTGTGAATACTTTCTGGCTTCATCTACCATCGATGCGACCGCTTCAATAGGCGTGTTTAAATGAATACCATGACCTAGGTTTAAGATATGCCCTCCCCAGCGCCCATCTTCGCGTCGTGGCTTTCCAAACTGATCCAACGTCCTGCGCACCTCTAGCCGTATCGCTTGTTCCCCTGCCATCAATGTCATGGGGTCGATATTGCCTTGTAACGCGACGCCGTCATTAACTTGAGATCGAGCCTGAGCTAAGGAAGTGGTCCAGTCTACGCCAACCACATCGGCTCCTACAGCGGCGATTTCTTTAAGCCATTGTCCCCCTCCTTTGGTAAATACAATGGCAGGTATTGTTTGCCCATTCCATTCATGGATGATGCCTTCTATGACCCGTTGCGTGTAGGCTAGGCTAAATTGTTGAAACAGACCATCAGCTAGAACACCGCCCCAACTATCAAAGATCATGACAGTTTGGGCCCCCGCTTTGATTTGTTCATTCAAATAATCGGTAACCGCTTGCGCATTGATGTTTAGGATGTGGTGCATGAGATCGGGTCGAGCATACATCAAAGATTTGACGAGACGATAATCATCACTACCGGCACCCTCCACCATATAGCAAGCCAATGTCCATGGGCTTCCTGAAAATCCAATCAATGGAACCCTAGACCGACCATCAGCTTGTGTTAATGCACTGCGGATACTTTTCACGGCATCGAATACGTAGCGTAGCTTGTTCATATCAGGAACGGAAAGCTTTCGAATATCCGTTTCATCTCTCAGGGGATGGGCGAATCGGGGGCCCTCACCTTGCGCAAAACTCAGTCCCAATCCCATGGCATCCGGCACGGTCAGAATGTCAGAGAATAAGATGGCGGCATCAAGGGGGTAGCGATTGAGCGGTTGCAGCGTCACCTCTGTAGCCCACTCGGGGTTACTGGCAAGTGCCATAAAGCTACCTGCTTTAGTGCGTGTGCCGCGATACTCTGGTAGGTATCTACCCGCTTGTCGCATGAGCCAAACAGGTGTGTAGTCGGTGGGCAATCTCAAGCAGGCCCTGAGGAACTGATCATTGACGTAAGCGGAAGAATCAAATCTTGTTGTGATCATCTTTAAACTCCTCAACAGTTAAACTCTTTTTCCGCTCCATAAAAAAAGCCCACACGCATACAATGCGGTGCGGGCTAGTAGATGATGAAGCAAGAAGTTATTTACGACGAAACTGACGTATAGCCGCTAACTGTGCAGCCATCATAGCCAGCTCACTTTGTGCTGCAGCGAAATCCACATCGTTTCTGGCATTGCGCATCGCTTCTTCGGCTAGTTGTCTAGCTTCATTGGCTTTAGCTTCGTCTAAATCATGCCCTCGAATAGCGGTATCTGCTAAAACGGTCACACGACCGGGCTGAACCTCCAAAATCCCACCTGCAACAAAGACAAATTCTTCATCGCCGTTATCGGCACGTTCAATTCGTACGGCACCGGGCTTGATGCGGGTAATTAAAGGGGTATGCTTCGGCAAAATGCCCAGTTCGCCATTCTCTCCGGGTAAAGCAACAAATTTCGCTTCACCCGAGAATATGCTTTCTTCTGCCGAGACCACATCGACGTGTAGGGTAGTCATCAGTGTTCCTTGTTATTGAAGTTTTTTGGCTTTCTCGAAGGCCTCATCAATGGTTCCAACCATGTAGAACGCTTGCTCAGGAAGTGCATCGCATTCACCGTTCACAATCATCTTGAAGCCGCGGATGGTTTCTTTCAGTGGAACATATTTACCAGGCGCACCAGTAAATACTTCTGCCACATGGAAAGGCTGAGATAAGAAGCGTTGGATTTTACGTGCTCTAGACACAGCCAACTTATCTTCGGGTGACAACTCATCCATACCTAAAATGGCGATAATATCGCGCAATTCTTTATAGCGCTGAAGAGTGGCTTGAACGGCACGAGTGGTGTTGTAATGATCTTCACCGACAACATTGGGGTCAATTTGTCTGCTAGTCGAATCGAGCGGATCCACAGCGGGGTAAATACCCAACGCCGCAATATCCCGTGACAACACAACAGTAGCATCCAAGTGTGCGAAGGTGGTGGCTGGGGATGGGTCAGTCAAGTCATCCGCAGGTACATACACAGCCTGAATGGAAGTGATGGATCCAACCTTAGTCGACGTAATGCGTTCTTGCAGACGGCCCATTTCTTCGGCTAGGGTGGGTTGATAGCCCACAGCTGAAGGCATGCGGCCTAAAAGAGCAGAAACTTCCGTACCTGCCAAGGTATAGCGATAAATGTTATCCACGAAGAACAGTACATCTCTGCCTTCATCTCGGAATGACTCTGCAATCGTGAGACCCGTTAATGCCACACGCAGACGGTTACCCGGAGGTTCATTCATCTGACCGTAAACCATGGCCACTTTGGATTGGCTGAGATCTTCTTGAACCACTACGTTGGAATCAGACATCTCATGATAAAAGTCATTGCCTTCACGGGTACGTTCACCCACACCCGCAAACACTGATAAACCCGAGTGGGCCTTAGCGATGTTGTTAATCAACTCCATCATGTTCACGGTCTTGCCTACGCCTGCTCCACCGAATAAGCCGACCTTACCGCCTTTGGCAAACGGGCAAATCAAATCAATCACCTTAATGCCTGTTTCAAGCAACTCTTGTGATGGGCTCAGTTCGTCATAGGCAGGGGCTTTGCGGTGAATCGATGCAGTCAGTTCTTGGCTGACGGGCCCTCTTTCATCGATCGGGTTACCCAACACATCCATGATGCGGCCCAGTGTTGCTTTGCCTACGGGCACTGTAATGGGCGCACCCGTATTAGTCACTACGGTGCCTCTGCGCAAGCCATCGGAAGAACCCAACGCAATGGTACGCACCACGCCGTCACCCAGCTGCTGTTGCACTTCGAGGGTCAATGAAGAGCCGGGCATTTTAAGTGCGTCATAGACCTTCGGGATTTGGTCACGTGGGAATTCAACGTCAACAACAGCGCCGATACACTGTACGATTTTACCTTGGGCTTGGGTGGTGGACATATTACGTTCCTTCAGTTCAATTGCAATGAATGCAAATTAGTGGATTTTTGATTCGATAAATGATGAAGATGGCTTAGGCACTAACCGCTGCTGCTCCGCTAACGATTTCCGACAACTCTTTCGTAATGGCTGCCTGACGAGTCTTGTTGTAAATCAATTTCAACTCGTTGATTAAATTACCGGCATTGTCGGTAGCAGCCTTCATCGCGACCATACGCGCACTTTGCTCGCTGGCCATGTTCTCTGCAACCGATTGGTAGACCAATGCCTCAATGTAGCGTTTGAGCAAATCGTCTATCACCTGCGCCGCATCAGGCTCATACAAATAATCCCAGTTATAAGCGGCTTTTTCCATGGCTGTTTGCTCTAGCACGGTATCCGATAAAGGCAGAAGTTGCTCGCAAACGGGTTCTTGCTTCATGGTGTTGATGAAGCGTGTATAACACAAGTGCACTTCGTCAATTTCACCGGCAACGTAAGCATCGAGCATGACCTTTAGGGGGCCAATGAGCTTTTCGAGTTGGGGCGCATCGCCGAGCTGTGTTGCATGGCCGATTACCTTCACGCCAAAGCGATTGAGAAAGCCCAAACCTTTGTTACCAAAAGCAATGGCTGAAACACTTTGGTTGAGTGATTGCGCATCGCGCATTTTTTGGGTAATGACACGCAAAATATTGGTATTTAAGCCGCCGCAAAGTCCCTTATCAGTGGTGACTACCACAAAACCAATGGCCTTGCTTTGCTTAACTTCGCGCATGTAGGCGCTGCGATACTCCGGGTTTGCATGTGACAGATTAGCCGTAATATTACGGATTTTATCGCTGTAGGGGCGCGCAGCCCTCATCCTATCCTGCGCCTTACGCATTTTGGATGCAGCGACCATTTCCATAGCCTTGGTGATTTTCTTGGTATTTTCAACCGATTTGATCTTGCCGCGTATTTCCTTACCGACCGCCATAGCAAATCATCCTTTGTTGATTAAGTAAGTTGTTTGAAATGAGCATTTGATACTTGCTAATTCTCAAAAGCCCATTTCAAATCGGTGGATATAAAAATCAGGCAAATGATTTTTTAAAGGCAACGATAGCGTTGGTCAGCTCAGTTTCTGCTTCTTTATCCATGGCTTTATCAGCCTCTAACTTTTGCAACAACGCTGCATGGCTGGATTTTAAGAATTGATGTAAACCGGCTTCAAAGGCCAAGACTTTTTTCACATCTACGTCGTCCAAGTAACCCTTATTGGCGGCAAACAGGGTGGCGGCCATCAGGGATATGGGTAGGGGACTGTATTGTGCTTGCTTCAAAAGTTCGGTGACACGTGCGCCGCGATCTAATTGCTTGCGAGTAGCCGCATCCAAATCCGATGCAAATTGGGCGAAGGCGGCCAATTCTCGGTATTGAGCCAAGTCGGTACGAATGCCGCCTGATAAACCTTTGATTAATTTGGTTTGTGCCGCACCACCCACACGTGACACCGAAATACCGGCATTGATGGCTGGGCGTATACCTGAGTTAAATAAAGATGTTTCTAAGAATATTTGCCCGTCAGTGATGGAGATCACATTGGTAGGAACAAATGCGGAAACGTCTCCTGCCTGAGTTTCAATCACGGGCAAAGCTGTGAGTGAACCCGTGCGCCCCTTGACCTCACCTTTGGTAAAGGCTTCAACGTATTCGGCATTAACCCGTGCAGCACGTTCGAGCAAACGACTATGCAAATAGAAAACATCCCCTGGGAATGCTTCACGGCCTGGTGGGCGACGCAGCAACAGGGATACTTGACGGTAAGCAACGGCCTGCTTGGAGAGATCATCATAGATGATCAATGCATCTTGCCCGCGATCACGGAAGTACTCACCCATGGTACAACCTGAATATGCAGAAACATATTGCATGGCAGCAGATTCAGATGCCGAGGCTGCCACCACGATGGTATAGTCCATTGCGCCATGTTGCTCCAGTGCGCGCACCACGTTTTTGATCGACGAGGCTTTCTGACCGATGGCAACATAGATACAGGTCATATTTTGACCTTTTTGACTGATGATGGTATCAATCGCGACAGCAGTTTTGCCGGTTTGACGGTCGCCAATGATCAATTCACGCTGGCCACGACCAATTGGAACCATCGAGTCGATAGACTTCAGTCCGGTTTGGACGGGCTGGTCTACCGATTTACGCGCAATCACCCCAGGTGCGACTTTTTCAATCACGTCAGTAAGTTTGGCATTGATAGGGCCTTTGCCATCAATAGGCTGGCCTAGAGCATTCACCACACGACCGATCAACTCGGGGCCAACGGGCACTTCCAAAATGCGCCCTGTACACTTCACAGTGTCACCCTCTTTGATGTGTTCGTATTCACCCAAGATCACAGCGCCGACAGAATCGCGCTCAAGATTCAGAGCCAAACCGAAAGTCGGAATGCCTGCTGCTGTTGCAGGAAATTCCAGCATTTCACCCTGCATCGCATCGGATAGGCCATGAATACGAACAATTCCGTCAGTCACAGATACTACGCTTCCTTGGTTGCGTATATCGGTAGAAGTGCCCAAGCCTTGAATGCGGCTTTTAATTAATTCGGAAATTTCAGCGGGATTGAGTTGCATTACGTGCTCCGGCCCTCAGGTAGTGAGGGCAACCTTCATCTGTTCAAGGCGGGCTTTAACAGAGGTATCGAGTACCTCGTCGCCGACCACCACACGGATACCGCCAATCAGTGATGTATCCATCACGACGGTGGCGTTGAGTTTGCGCTTGAAGCGATGCTCCAAGCTGGTTTGGATGTCATTTTTCTGAGCATCGCTGAGCGCAAAAGCGCTGTAGATGGCCGCATCAGAGATACCCAACTGTCGGTTGACCAGCTCATGAAATTGCTCAGAAATGGCTGGCATGGCGTACAGGCGTGCATTCTCCAATACCGCTGTGAGCAAATTGATCACCATGCCAGATAAGGCGTGACCGAATTGCTCTTGATAAACGGCTTGGAGAATTTGGCTAACTTGTGCTTGCTGCGCTTTAGGGTCAGAGGCAAATTGCACCATATCGGGGTTTGTGGCCAATTTTGCCAATTGACACAGCTCAAGGGCTTGTGCAGAATTGCCACCAGCCTTCAAAAGTGCTTCAGCATAGGGCCGAGCGATGGTTGCGAGTTCGGCCATAGGTTAGAGTTCCGCTTTGAGTTGCGTCAGCAATTCAGCGTGTACAGCTGGATTGATCTCTTTGCGCAAGATCTGTTCAGCACCCTTCACGGCAAGCTGAGCCACTTCATCGCGTAGCGCATTTCTGGCCTTGATCAGCTCTTGTACGGCTTCTGCTTGAGCTGCTGAGACGATCTTGGCAGCCTCATCAGAAGCTTTACGTTTGGCGTCATCAATGATAGAAGCAGCTAAGCGCTCAGCATCAGCTAGGCGTCTGGTGGCTTCATCACGTGTTTGTGCCAACTGTTCTTCAACGCGTTTATTCACGTTGACCAACTCAGCCTTCGCTTTGTCAGCAGCAGACAATCCTTCGCGGATTTTAGCGGCACGCTCATCAAGAGCCTGTGTGATTGGAGGCCATATGTAGCGCATCGTCACAAATACGAGCACAGCAAATGGTATCCACTGGATAAAAAGACTGGCGTTAATATTCACGGTAGAGGATCCCTTCAGTCGTGAAAGGTTCTATCAAAATTAGCGCAAAACAAAGGGGTTTGCAAATGCAAAGAGCAGTGCGATGGCTACGCCAATTAAGAAGGCAGCATCAATCAGGCCTGCCAAAATGAACATTTTCGTCTGGAGTTGATTCATCAACTCGGGCTGACGCGCAGAGGACTCCAGGAATTTACCGCCCATTAAAGCGATTCCGATGGATGCGCCAATGGCACCAAGGCCCACAATAAATGCACAAGCGATAGCTACGAGACCGAGAGTTTGTTCCATTTTTTAGCTCCTGAAAAGTTGAAACAGTTAGAGATGAAGAAAAGCAATACAACGATGGGTTGCCATCGTCAATGCGCGTCATGCGCTTGGCCAATATAAATCAGCGTCAGCATCATGAAGATGAAGGCCTGCAACACAATCACCAGAATGTGAAACAAAGTCCAAACCGTACCAGCGAGCACGTGTCCAATGGCCAAACCTATGCCTGTGGCATTGGCCGCCCACGCTCCGCCCATTAAAGCAATCAGCATGAAAACCAGCTCGCCGGCAAACATATTGCCAAAAAGCCGCATACCGTGAGAAACTGTTTTGGCGAGGAACTCAATGATTTGCATCATGAAGTTGAAAGGCCACAGTAATGGGTGACCGCCAAAAGGTGCAGAAACCAGTTCGTGAGCCCAACCGCCTATGCCCTTGATTTTAACATTGTAAAACAAGCACAACAACAATACAAAGGTTGATAAGCTTAGTGTGGTCGATAAATCTGCGGTAGGGACCACACGCATATAAGCATGGTGCGGGTCGTGCCCGGTGGATTCTACATAACCAGCCCACAGTGACGGCAGCCAATCGACGGGCAACATGTCCATGGCGTTCATGAAGAAGATCCACAAAAACACAGTCAGCGCAACTGGGCCGACAACCTTGCGGCTTTGCTCAGATGCGATCAAGCCTTTGGCTTGCCCGTCAACCATTTCTATCAAAATCTCAACGGCTGCTTGAAACCGCCCAGGCGCTCCGGATGTTGCATTGCGTGCAGCGCGCCACAGGAGAAAGACAATGAATAAGCCTAGCACAACACTGAAGATCAGTGAGTCAAAATTGAAGACAGTAAAATCAACAATACCTTGCTGTTTTTGATCTACACCGTCGAAATTTTTCTGCCAATGCTGCAAGTGATGGGTTATGTACTGCCCAGCCGTTAATGCATGTTGTTCCGCCGCCATTGTCTTCTCTTCGAAGTTAAATATATTGTTCTAAATACGCTTTCGGAGCACCAGGGGTGCAAGCCAGTACATTTGTAAGGTCAAAACCAAACTGGTCAGAAAAGCCAACCAGTGGAGATTTTGAACGAACCGTACCGTAATGACCATTAAGGCCATCGAAAGCGTAAGCTTCATCAGTTCCCAAAAAATCCAACGCCCCAAGCTAAATGGTGTACTTTTATTGGGCTGTCTCAGCAGCCTTAACCCATATGCCATCATGATAGATGGCAGGGTAACCACAAGCGCACCACTCAACGCAGAGCCCCAAGCATACTTGTCAACAAAAGCCCAGATCAAGCTTGATAAGCAACCTGTGAAAATTTGTGCCCAAATCACCTTGGTTGCTATCAAATCAAGGCTACCATCGCTACGTTTGTGTGATGATGAATTTGCCTCGACTTGGCTGATTGATTGACTCCCTAGCTTTTTTGCTTCATTTACATCACTGTTCATTGGCTTTGGTATTGAACTTACCTTGAAGTTTAGTTGCACAAAGTTGCCCATTGATTAAAATCAGCTCAGTTCGTGAGTATACGTAAAAACCCGACCATATCCAAGATTTCCTCCATCTTTTGTTCAACAAACTTACGTTTTATAGAAGGTGGCGGATCAATTGACCCAATAACAGAATCATGAAAGATCGCCTATGAACTGTCCGATATTTCTGACGCGGCTTAGTCGCTTTTGGCGTAATTTGGTTATGTGGGGTTTTGGGGTTGGATATGCGCTACTTTTGAATGCGGCGCAGGCACAACTCAATTCGTTGCAGAGCCTACGGAATCCTCAAGATCAGGCTAATCATATTTCTGCGGCCCTACGCATCTTCGCCCCTCGAGGTATTGGCTCTGAAAAGCGTTTTTGGGTGGGTATTCGCCTTAGCCATCCTGACGGTTGGCACAGCTATTGGCTCAACCCGGGTGATGCGGGTTTGCCAACTACTGTAGATTGGACCCTTCCTGATGGGCTTCAACCTAACCCCATTTTATGGCCTGCGCCCAGGCAAATCGCCTTAGGTAATCTGATCAATTATGGGTATACCCACGAGGTGCTTTTACCCGTGCCAGTTGATGTGGCTCCATCTTTCAATACTGCTACTTTCGATATCGGTGCGCGCATTCAATGGCTGGCCTGTCGTGAGGTTTGTATTCCCGAAAGCGCTGCCTTAACCTTACGTGTCCACGCAGATGGCGATTACACCCGAGATAAATCTGACTTTACGGCAGCATTCGCTCGCATACCCCAGGATTTGCCCTCGGATGCCATGCAGGCGGCGGTTACATCGAAAGGGCTGGAGTTACAGTTTCAGGGTTTGCCGAGCGAGTGGATACATAAACCGCTGTCGATTTATCCTGAGTCTTCCCTCGCCATTCAGCATGAGGTCAAGCCGCAGTGGCGTTGGTTAGATGCCACGGTACGTGCGCTTATACCGCTGCAGCGTGTGCCAACTGACGATGTTCGTGACTTGACTTTTGTCATTACTTCAGATGCTGGTCCTGGCGTTTTTCGCGCCTCGAGTCCCGTTAAGGGCGATTGGGCTCATCTTGAGCCCATGCCAACACGCATTCACGATGTCACTGTGACCCCTGGTCAAAATGTAGATTCGGGTGCGTGGTTTTCCCTTCTGCTCTTGGCTTTTATAGGCGGCGTTGTGCTGAATTTGATGCCATGTGTTTTTCCGGTATTGGCATTGAAGTTGTTCAATCTCAGTTCTCACACCCACACGGTATCAATGCGGTTGCGGTTGTCATTGGCCTATACCGCTGGGGTTGTGTTGTCCATGTTGGCCCTGGGGTTGCTTATGTTGGCACTACGTACAACCGGCGAGCAACTAGGCTGGGGATTTCAGTTACAACATCCACCTTTTGTGGCTTTTTTATGTTTGCTTTTTGGGCTGATTGCCTTGCATTTACAGGGTTGGTTTGATGTGGGGCAAATTTTTCCGCAACGTTGGACCAATTTACAAGCTAGACGGGGGTATGTTCAGGAGTTTCTAACCGGTTTACTCAGTGTGGCCGTGGCCTCACCTTGTACGGCCCCATGGATGGCCGCTTCCCTTGGGGCTACGCTGCTTTTGCCAGCAATTAATGCCGCAGTCGTGTTTGTGGTGTTGGGATTAGGCATGGCAATGCCCTATTGGGTGGTTTGTTTGCGCCCTTCTTGGGTTCATTTTTTGCCGAAATCAGGTGAGTGGTTATTTCGTATTAAAACAATCCTTGCTTACCCTTTGTGGCTGACTGCAGTGGGGCTTCTTTGGGTACTTGGGCAGCAGGTGGGTGTTCATGCCATGGCTGTGACATTGGTGGTTTTTTTGGTTCTGACCATCTTTTTAAAAGGACTTAAAACACAGGCTACACACTCGTCTATTTATTGGATATGGCGCGCGTTGGTTGTCAGTATATTTTTAGTCAGCCTATATTGGGCATGGCCTTATTGGAAAGTTTCTGCAAACAACGGTTCCAATCGCACCACAGACTCTCAGGCCATCACTCAGGATACATGGCTACCGTGGTCCGCCCAGCTTCAGCAGGATTTGCTCCAAAAGGGGCAGCCGTTTTTTATAGACTTTACGGCAGCTTGGTGCATCACCTGCCAATTTAATAAAGTCAGTACACTCAATGATCAAGCCGTTCTAGCCGCCTTCAGTGAGAAAAATATGCAGTTGTTGCGCGCTGATTGGACTCGGTATGATCCGGAGATCACCTTAGCTTTGAATCAAATGGGAAGAACAGGTATTCCAGTGTATGTGCTTTATACCGGAGCCCCCGAAAGCAAGCCTGTTCTATTGAACGAGGTCTTGACCCCAGCTTATTTATTGCCCTTATTGCAAAGTGTGCCAGCCATAAAAAAACCCTGATGGGTACCATCAGGGTTTGGCTGGTTGATAAAACTAGCTGACTGTGTGATTATCAGTAGCCACTGCGACCGCTACCGTAGCCGCCGCCACCAAAGCCGCCGCGGTCACCACCGCCAAAGCCGCCTCGACCTGCGCCGCCGCCAAAACCACTG
The DNA here is from genome assembly GCA_032122355.1 of Burkholderiaceae bacterium. GTDB lineage: Bacteria > Pseudomonadota > Gammaproteobacteria > Burkholderiales > Burkholderiaceae_C > RFTU01. Next base: position 48,984 of record JAUMCS010000018.1, on the reverse strand, counting down.
CGACCGCCACCGCCGCCGCCAAAACCACCCCGACCGCCGCCACCGCCACGGCCGCCAAAGCCGCCCGGACGCTCTTCACGAGGACGAGCCTCATTGACAACGATGACTCGTCCTTCTAGGGACTGTCCATTCATGCCTTCGATCGCGGCTTGTGCTTCAGCATCTGAAGCCATTTCCACAAAAGCAAAGCCCTTGGAGCGACCACTATCGCGATCCATCATGACTTTGGCAGAAGTGACGGCACCAAATGCGCCAAACGCTTGCTGTAGCGAGTTATCTGAAACACTGTAGGCCAAGTTGCCTACATACAATTTATTTCCCATGGAGAAGCCCTTTCAAAATACTGAGAAACCTATGGAGCTTCAACCCATCGTGAACCATTCAAGCGAAGGCGCCGCATCCAGACCCAGACGCGCATTATCATTTAAGTTAACAACGCAGCCTACATCATACTCAAATACATGATTCGTTTTATCATTAAACCCCCTATTTGGTGATAATATTTCTTGTTAATTTGGAGTTTATCCACATTATGAGTGATTTTTTTTGGATTATTCTCGCTTCTTTCAGTGCCGGCTTGATTGATGCTATGGTAGGAGGCGGGGCTTAATTTTGCTTCCTTCGCTGTTTTCCGTATTCCCGCAAGCGACACCTGCATCGCTTCTAGGCACCAATAAAGCAACCAGTATTTGGGGTACGGGTTTGGCTGCTTTTCAGTATGCTCGCAGGGTCAGCGTCCCTTGGGGTCTCTTGTGCCCTGTGGCTATCGGGGCGCTGAGTTTTAGTGCTATCGGCGCTAGGATGGCCATTCAAATCGACGCTGTGTTGATGCGGCAAATATTGCCATTCGTCTTGTTGGGTATATTTATCGATACTTTGCGCCAGAAGCAACTCGGTCAGTTGCACAAGCCCTGCATCGAGGTTTCATTCCAAACATGGCTGCGATCTTTTGCCATAGGCGCCGCCATTGGCCTTTATGATGGTGTATTTGGGCCAGGCACCGGAAGCGTTTTGATTTTCTTGTTTGTGCGATGGATGAGCTTTGATTTTCTTCATGCATCTGCAAGTGCGAAATTCATTAATCTCATGACCAATGCGGCCGCGTTATTTACTTTTGCTTGGCACGATCACGTATGGTGGCATGTGGCTGTGTTGTTGGCATGCGCGAATGTGGCGGGGAGTTTAGTGGGCACCCATCTAGCATTGCGCTATGGCAGCCGACTGGTCCGGTATATTTTTTTAGGCGTCGTCGGCTGCTTGATAGCCAAGTTGATATTTTCCAACTTGGCTAATGCTCTCTATTAGGCTGTGAGCCTGGATTAGGCGGCCTTTTTTAGCCACATGGCAGTGTCAAAAGCGCTGCTCATCAGTGGCATATTCGTTCCAAATGCAGCACTGGCGCTGGATTTAGAAACCGTTTTTGGTTTGGCATCTGCTGCAGCTGGGGTCGTTTCAGCAGCCCGTTCCCATGACCCGATTTCTTGGGAACGGGCTACTGAAAAGAATAGAAACATCGGAATGGTATTCGTCGGTCGGCCCAATAATCAGAAGCATCTCTGAAAATGTCTAGTATTTGCTCTCGCTCTTCTCGGTCAGCTGCCAAGCCATACGGCAGCTGCTCTAGAATCACGATAAAGCCTTGCTGTCGTCCCGATTTGAAAATGGAATCTGTCATGCAGTCGTAAAGTGCATCAAGGTTCTCTCCAAAATGGGCAGGAAACATAAAATCTTGGGCAACTTTTTGCACCAACTCCGTTTTGTTGTGAGTTTGCGATAAGTCAGTGTGTAAAAAATGATGACCAGACTCTTGAGCCCAATGCATCAAATCATCCACTCGATAAGCCCGAATCGCTTGAACGATATTGGAACGAACGCCTTGTAACAACATGCTTTCAGATCTCCTTTTTACTTTCAATCAAAACATACCTCAAGGTAGTACTCGCTTAAAACTTCGGTAGTGATCCGCTGTGTAATAACAAGGATCTATAACGGTTTGAGAGGCCACTTCGCACACCAGCCGCCTGGCGCCTCTGTGCTTCAGCCCTGGGGTCGGTACTGTGTATTCACGGTAGCGACCGCGTGGCTTAGCAGGCAAAATTCGTTCTCGGTTAAAAAAAATCACTCCATCTTTTTCGTAGGCAAATGGCCCACCTGCTTGGATAAGAGCAAAGGTTTGACGTGCATCTAGGGGTAATTCAGCGAGTAAAACGATCGGAAGGTTGAGAGTGTTAGCGTCTTGCTTTGCGTGAATCCAACCCGATGTTCCCCAAATCCCCGCAAAAACGGCGGCAACCCAAATGACTTTTAACAATTCTTTTTTGAGCTGAACACCCGAAGTTTTATGAATTCGTGTAGGTAGACCTATCATTTGTATAAAATTCAAACTTACATGCCCCAGTAATGAAACCTGTTAAATCATTGCACTTTTTCAAATTCTCCCGCAATCATACCGAGTTACTTGAAAATTCGCAAGTGTTTATTTGCTCAACCTCGGCAAAGAAGCTGGATTTTGAGGGCAGCTTCACAGGGCCCCCTCCATCCCTTGTTAACTGAATTTATTAGGAAATTGGAGTCATGTCATTCCGTTTTGTGAAATATGTCGGCTTATTTGGTCTGGGTGCACTCGGTTCCTTACCCTTCACTTACACCGAATGGTGGTGGCTAACGCTACTTTGCTTGACTTTGTTGTTTGCAGCTATACAAACGGACTCGGTTAGAGAGGCTTGCATGGCTGTTTTTGGCTACACACTCGGTTGGATGCTGGCGGGTATTTGGTGGCTTTATATTTCACTGCATAGCTATGGCGATATGGCAGTGCCTATGGCAGGGCTGACCGTTTTAGCCTTATGTTTGATTTTGAGTAGTTTCTACACCGCCGCTACAGCTTTTGCTTTCCATTGGAAAACGGATTCTGCCACCAAAAACGCTGTTCTTCTGTCAAGTTGCTGGTTACTGGGTGAGTTGCTTAGGGGCTATATATTCACAGGTTTTCCTTGGCTTTCGATAGGTTACAGCCAAGTTGATGGGCCATTGGCGCACTGGGCGCCGTGGATTGGGGCTTACGGACTGGGGTTCATAGCCAACCTGATCGCCGCCTTAGGGGCCATTGTCCTCCGGGTTGGTTTTCGGCTAGAGGCCTTCAGGCCTGCGCTGGGGGTATTGCTTTTATGGGGTTTTTCGCTGTGCTTACCGGCTGGTTTCACGCAAAGTCAGGGCCAGGTCCGAGCCAGTTTGCTGCAGCCTCAAGTGGATCAAGGCATTAAATTTACTCATGAGCATTTGAATAACACGCTGCAAGGTTTAGAGGCTCAGTTGCAGGCCAGCCAAGGTGATGTGGTGGTTACACCAGAGACTGTGATTCCACTTTTGCTCAGCGATGTGCCGCCTGCCACTTGGAGTGCATATCAAAAACCCTTTGCTTCGCGACCAAGGGTTGCGCTGCTGGGGGTTCCTATTGGGGTTTCGCCCTTGACCTATACCAATTCGATGGTGGCTTTTGGTTCTGGTATTGAATCTTATGCTGAAGTGGAAGCGATAGCATCCGCTGCTCTGGCGCATTCGTATGCATTTCGTTACGACAAACAGCATCTCGTGCCTTTTGGCGAATTTACCCCCAAGTGGTTTGGGTGGCTATCTCGATTCATGAATATACCCATGACTTCTTTCGTGAGTGGAGATTCCGGCTCTGCTATCTTGCCTGCGCTAGGTCAGCGCTGGGCGCCTTTAATTTGCTTTGAAGATTTATTCGGAGAAGAAGTCGCCGTTCGATTCAAAGACCCTACACGGGCACCAACGGTTCTGGTGAACGCCAGTAATTTGGCTTGGTTTGGGCGTACCATCGCTTTGGATCAGCATTTGCATATCGCTCGAATGCGCAGCCTCGAGTTTGAACGCCCGATGATTCGGGCCACCAACACAGGCCCCACAGTGATCATTGATCACAAAGGAGAGGTGCCGTACGCTTTGCCTCGAACTGCTCAAGGTATTTTGGAGGGGGTCGTGGAAGGAAGAACGGGGATGACACCCTACGCTCGCTGGGCCAGCCATTTCGGGCTTTGGCCGCTTACGCTAGCAGCATGGGCTATGCTGCTGGGCGTGCGTTATAGGCGGTCTAGGGCTGTAACCGTTTTTTGTGCCAGTTGTTGACGGAGTTGTTTTAAGCGCTCCCTAGGGTTCTCGCTCGTTCCACCTTCATGGAGTTTCATTTCAGCAATAAAGCGGCTGGGTATGCCGGGTACGGTTTCCCGGCCACGCTTGCGACCTTTCAGTGTGCTGATAGCCAATGTTTGACGCGCGCGCGTGATGCCGACATACATCAGGCGACGCTCTTCCTCAAGCCGCTCTGCAGTCATCTCTTCTTCTTCGCTTTTGAATGGTAATAGGCCCTCGTTCACTCCCGCCAACACCACATGCGGCCACTCCAGGCCTTTGGCCGCATGTAAGGTCGAAAGTGTGACCACATTCGTGTCTCCTCCTCGCTCAGCCAAGCTGATAATCACGCTGATCGTTTGGGCCACCTCGAGCACACTTTTGCTGGCGGTTTCTTGGGTGAGACCGCCTGTGGTGTCAATGTCACCGCCACAGCGCTTGCCTATCCAATCGACAAAATCGAGTACATTGCTCCAGCGAGCTGCAGCCAGTTTGGGGTTTTCTTCGTTTTCCAGTAGATGTTTCTCGTAGCCGATATCTTGCAGCCATTCCATGAGTAATGTTTTGCCGGCCTCAGCACCTTGGGTGTGTCGTGCGCGGTATTCAAGGTCATTGATGTAGCGGCCAAATTCATGCAGGGAGCCTACGGCCTTGGCTGGCAATACAGCGGGTAGCGTTTGGGAAAATAGGGCCTCAAAAAGACTGATTTTCCATTGTGCGGCTAATTCACCCAGTTTGCCCAGAGTCGTATGGCCAATGCCACGCTTAGGGGTGGCAATGGCGCGTAAAAAGGCGGGGTCATCATCTTGATTTACCAGTAGGCGCAGCCAAGCGCATAGGTCTTTGATTTCAGCGCGGTCAAAAAAGCTTTGCCCGCCAGAAACTTTGTACGGTATTTGAGCCGCCCGCAGCTTTTGTTCAAATAAGCGTGACTGGTGGTTGGCGCGGTACAGAATGGCAAAGTCCTGAAATTGACAGGCCGGGCCACCATTGCCACGAATGGCCTGTATAAAGGCCAGCGCTCGTTCCGCCTCATGCTCTTCTGCATCGCATTCCAGCAAACGAATGGGTTCTCCTTCGCCGAGGTCACTCCAGAGTTTTTTCTCAAAGAGCTTGGGGTTGCTTGCAATCACGTGATTGGCGGCTCGCAAAATGGCACTGGTCGAGCGGTAATTTTGTTGTAGGGCAATAACCTTTAGCTGCGGAAATTCTTGCGGTAATCGCTTGAGGTTATCGATGGTGGCGCCGCGCCAACCATAAATACTTTGATCATCATCTCCTACACAAGTAAAGCGCGCTGCTTGTCGATCATCGGGGTGGGATACCAGTTGCTTCAGCAGTTCGTATTGAACCGCATTGGTGTCTTGATATTCATCCACCAGAATGTGTGTGAATTGATTTTGCCATTTTTGTCGAGCTGCATCGTGGTGTTGAAGTAGCTTCAAGGGCAAGCTTATGAGGTCATCAAAATCCACAGCTTGATAGGCCTGGAGCCGCTCTTCATAGCGTTGCATGATGCGCACTGCGATCTTTTCATCTTCAGAGGATGGGTTGACGGTAGCGCTGGAAAGCCCTTGGTTTTTCCATAGGCTGATACTCCATTGCCATTGACGTGCCAATTTGGCATCGGTAGTGGCACCGGCATCGCGCAATATGCCCAGTACATCATCACTATCCAGAATACTGAAATTTTCTTTGAGGCCCAGTTGTACGCCATCCTCGCGCAGCATTCGCACTCCTAGGCTATGAAATGTGCTGATCGCCAATAATTTGGCCGTGCGCGAGCCCACAAGGGCTTGAGTTCGCTCACGCATTTCTTGGGCGGCTTTATTGGTAAAAGTAATCGCGGCAATGTGTTGAGGCTCAATACCCGTTTGTAACAAACGCGCAATTTTGTGGGTGATGACACGAGTTTTGCCTGACCCAGCTCCCGCAATCACTAAGCAGGGCGTGTGTAGGTGGTGTACTGCTTCTAGCTGGGCAGAGTTGAGGCTGGGATGGGGGGGCATATGCGGCTTGAATTCATGGTTTGTATGGGGGGGCTCTATGATAAATCCTTGTATGGTTTTTTTTGATTTTCACGGCACATACCCTGAATTTCCTGTGAAGTGGCATCATCATGAATCAATATTTCACAAAATATTGATAGTAAATTTCACGAGCCAATTGAAATGTGCGTACCTTGTAGGGATGCCTCCCATTCCACAAACCCAAGCTTTTGCTGAGCGCTTGCGCCAAGCGCTTGAGGCCGTGGGCTCGCGCCCCTCACCTACCTTGGTGGCAAATGCTTTTAACCAGCGTTATTGGGGGCGCAGCATTACCCCACATACTGCACGCAATTGGTTGTTGGGGCGCTCGTTGCCAACGCAAGATAAATTGGTGGTGTTGGCAGATTGGTTGCAGGTAAGCCCAGATGAATTGCGATTTGGCCAGACCACTTCGGCGTTTCGCATCGCAGAGGCTGATGCGCAGTTTGAGCATCTCAATATGGCTGATCGTGAGATGATAGGCCGCTATTTAAATTTGCCCCCTTCGGATCGCAAAACCATCCGTGATGTTGTAGCCGCCATGGCAGTGGCTGCAGGGGTGCGGCGCCAGCAGGGTTGATGGCAGCAGTTAGTAGTCGTGTTATTGGTGGGTATTGGTGTTGTGCCTGCAACAATTCACCACACCCAAGCCGGTGCATCGGGCTGCGCTTTCGTCATGAATTGACTGGCTTGAAAAAAATGATGGCAGCCCATGAATGGCTGCGGCGGCCGGCGCGCTGATAGGGGTGAGGGGTGATTAGCCCGCAAAATCAAATGCCGCTGCGTATGGGGGTGTATACAAGGCTCTAGCGACTGCGCATGCGCACCCCACAGCATAAATACACGCCGGCCCGGCAAGGCTGCTACATGCGCCAAGATGGCTTGTGTCAGTACTTGCCAACCCCAATCGGCATGAGCCCTTGGTTGGTCGCGCTCTACGGTCAGGCTGGTGTTCAGCAATAATGCTCCTTGCTGCGCCCAGCCGCTTAAATCGCCAATCGCAGCCGTATTTGATATGCCCCCCGTACTGCGCACCACTTCCGCCAAAATATTGCGCAAGCTTGGCGGCAAAGGCTGATCGTAGCCCACAGAGAAAGCTAAGCCTTGGGCTTGATTCGGTTGATGATAGGGGTCTTGCCCCACAATCACCAGCCGTACATCGGCTGGTGCCACACATTCCAAGGCCCGCCATATCGCTGCCGGATAGATGATGGCACCCACCGCCTGCCGCGCCTGCAAACGCCGCACTAAGGAGGTATAAGCCACACTATGCACCCATGGCTGTGTAACCTCTGCCCATGCCGGAGGTGGATGCGCTAAAACTTGCGCAATGGGCTCGGTGAGCTGGTTAGACTGGGCCAAAAAGCTCACTTAATGCCTGACCCGGGTATGGCGCACGCATAAACGCTTCCCCTACCAAAAAGCCCAGTATGCCATGCTGCCGCATGAGTGCTACATCGGCCGGTGTATGAATACCGCTTTCAGTGATGAGGGTGCGATCGATGGGGACGTCGGGGAGCAAATCCAAAGTGGTTTGTAAGCGCACATCAAAGCTGCGTAAATCGCGGTTGTTCACGCCAACCAAAGGCGTAGTTAAACGCAATGCCCGCTCAAGTTCGGGGCGGTCATGTACCTCTACCAATACATCCATGCCCAATGCATGAGCACAGGCCTCAAAATCTTGCATTTCTGTGTCGTTTAAGCATGCGGCAATTAATAAGATGGCATCTGCACCGATAGCGCGTGCTTGATAAATTTGGTATTCATCCACCATGAAGTCTTTGCGCAAAACCGGCAGGGCGCAGGCATTTCGGGCTTGCAGTAGGTACTCATGGCTGCCCTGAAAAAATGACACATCGGTCAACACACTTAAACACGCTGCACCATGCTCGGCGTAATTGCTGGCAATTTCTGCGGGCTCAAAGTCTGGCCGAATAACGCCTTTGCTCGGGCTGGCTTTTTTAATTTCAGCAATCACGCCAGCTTGTCCGTGCGCAATGCGATCTTGTAAGGCTTGGGCAAAACCACGCACATCCTTGCGTCCTTCAGCTTCTTCGCGCCAGGAGGCAAGGCTGCGAATTCGACTGGCTGCAGCTACTTCTTGATGCTTGACTTCGATGATTTTTTGAAGAATGTTACTCATGGTGAATTAACCAAGTGGTGTTTGGGCTAAACGCTGGGTGATGGCGACGAATTGTTCAAGCTTGAGTTGCGCCTGGCCCGAGGCCACCGCCGCCCGAGCACGTTCTAGCCCCTGGGCCAATGTAGGTGCGATGCCTGCACAGTATAGCGCCGCCCCGGCATTCAGTAAAACCACATCGCGCACGGGGCCGCTTTGATTGGACAAGGCCTGACGGATAAAAGCCACCGATTCGTCTCGGTTGCTCACTTTCAGCGCATCAAGCGGTGCCGGCTCTAGGCCAAGCTCAGTAGGGTGCAGGGTGTATTCAAGAATTTTCCCTTGCCGCAATTCGCCCACTAATGTGGGCCCGGCCAAGGATATTTCATCCAGACCATCGAGGCCATAAACCACCATGGCTTGCTGGGCGCCTAAGCGCTGCAATACCCGCACCTGTGTGGCTACCAGATCGGGGTGGAATACACCCATCAGTTGATGCGGCGCACCCGCTGGATTGGTTAAGGGGCCGAGTATGTTGAATAGCGTACGCACCCCTAGCTCTTTGCGCACGGGGGCCGCATGGCGCATGGCGGCATGGTGGTTGGGCGCAAACATAAAGGCGATGCCGCATTCGGCCAAACATATACTCACCTGCTCAGGCGAGAGTTGAATATTCGCGCCCAATGCCTCCATGACATCGGCACTGCCCGAGGTAGACGAAACACTGCGCCCACCATGTTTAGCCACACGTGCACCGGCTGCTGCTGCAACAAAAGTGGCCGCTGTAGAGATATTGAACGTATGGGAATTATCACCACCTGTACCGACAATATCCACCAAATGGCGGCGATCATCGATCTGTACAGGTGTCGCCCATTGCCTCATGACTTGCGCTGCTGCTGTGAGTTCGTCAACGGATTCTTTCTTGACCCGCAAGCCCATGGCTAAAGCGGCGATCAACACCGGCGGCATTTGCCCTTGCATGATCGTTTGCATAAGATGGAACATATCATCGTAAGCAATATCACGATGGTCAATGAGTGCTGAGAGTGCTTGGCTGGGGGTAATGCTCATGGTCGCAATTGCAAGAAATTGTTGAGCATAGCCATGCCGTGCTCGGAAAGTATAGATTCAGGGTGAAATTGCACCCCTTCTAGTGGGGTCAGTGTGCCGGCCAATTCGCGATGCCGTACCGCCATGATTTCACCATCACTACTAGATGCACTGACTTCCAGTTCCGGTGGGAGTTGGCTGCGATCGATCACTAACGAGTGATAGCGGATGATGCTAAAGCTGGGGGGCAGTCCGTGGAACAGTGTTTTGCCATCGGTTTGAATCACACTGGCTTTGCCATGCATGGGTTGTGTGGCACGAATAATGCGCCCACCCAAGGCCGCACCAATGCTTTGATGACCTAAACAAACGCCCAGAATCGGCAATTTACCTTTAAAGTGCTGAATAGCAGGCACACAAATACCCGCTTCAGCCGGGGAACAGGGCCCGGGCGAAAGCACCAAGTATTTCGGTTTGAGAGCCTCGATATCGGCTAGGGTAATGGCATCGTTACGATGGACTTGCACATCTTGCCCTAGCTCGCCAAAATATTGCACCAAGTTGTAGGTAAAGCTGTCGTAATTGTCAATCATGAGTAGCATGGGCGCTTGTCCTTTGTGATGGCTTTGTTGGGTGATATTTTCCATCAAGGGCGTGCCGTCGATATGAGTTCTTCAGGATTCATCGAAGAAAAACTCAGTACTGACATGGCGGCCAATGGGGCTGTATCTGCACGCAAGATGCGCGCACCCAAGCTGGTGGGTGAAAAACCAGCCCCTATCGCAGCTTGTACCTCGGCGGCACTAAACCCTCCTTCGGGACCGCTGAGGCACTCAAGCCTAGATAAAGCAGGGTGGGCTAGCTGCTGCCCTATGGTGGTGCAATCGGGGTGGGTGCTTAATACCCAGCGCGTAGCCGAAGGCCGCATAGGGGTTTGCTGTAGCCATATGGTTAGAGGTATGACTGGGTATAGGGTGGGCACTCGATTACGCCCTGATTGCTCGCAAGCCGCTTGTGCTACGGATTGCCAGTGTGCGACCTTTTTGGCTGCGCGTTCGCCAGCCAAGCGTAATACCGATCTTTCGCTCATGAGTGGTTGCAAGGCTTCGACGCCAAGTTCGGTCGTCTTTTCTACCAAATCATCCATGCGGTCATTGGCAGGCATCACCACGGCTAGGGTTACCTGCAAAGATAATTCGCGCTCAATAGTGACATGAGCTAAGAGTTCAATTTCCACTGCCTGCCGAGTGATACGCAAAATCGTGGCTTGCCATTCCCCACCTTGCCCATTAAATAGGGTCAGACTGTGGTTAGGTTGCAAGCGCAGTACTTGCACGTGGCGTGCGGCAGATTCGGTGAGCATCATGCATTGACCTACACTCCATGGGTGGGTTGCGATGGGATAAAAAATGCGTGGTGAGGTAAACATGGCCTATTGAGCGAGGGATGTTGCAGGCGTTCTATGGTAAGGTGCGCAGATTATTTTCAAATCACTATTTTGCCTTCGTTATGAGTATTCGCCTAGAAGAATTATTTGCCAATAACCGAGAGTGGGCGGCGCAAACGCAATCCCTCAAGCCCGGCTTTTTTACCCAGCTGACACAACAACAAAAGCCACGCTATATGTGGATTGGCTGTGCCGATAGTCGTGTACCAGCGAATGAATTGGTGAACTTGTTGCCTGGTGAGTTGTTCGTGCATCGGAATGTGGCAAATTTGGTGGTGCACTCAGATCTCAACGCTTTGAGTGTATTGCAGTATGCTGTCGATGTCCTGGGAGTTTTGCATGTGATTGTAGTAGGGCATAGTGGGTGCGGAGGAATACAGGCAGCACTGAGCAATCAGCGCTCAGGCTTGGTGGATAATTGGTTGCGCCATGTGCAGGATGTGCGTGATACACATGAAGCATTTTTGCAAATGGTTGCGCCGGCGCAGCGTGAGGCGGCATTAGTTGAATTGAATGTTCTTGAGCAAGCCAGAAATGTTTGCCGCACCACGGTGGTGCAAGATGCGTGGCAGCGTGGTCAAAGCGTGACGGTGCATGGTTGGGTGTATGGTTTGCACAATGGCTTACTGACCGATTTGCACATCACGGCTTCGGGTTGGGGGGAAGTGCCTGCAAGTTATGAAACGGCATTAACTCAGTTGAAGCAACGCTGGGCTGCTAATCCTTAGCCTTAGGTTTTTGTGCTTTGCACTAATATTAGCTGTGTGCCGCAAATTCGGTCATGGAGAAATTGATTCCTGGGGTGTAGCCATGCGAGGGCTGCATAGGCCATGATCCCAGCGACAAGGAGTAGGAATATGAGTGCGGCACTTTTCAACGCTGCCGCATAAACGAATAGTAAGGCAGGCATAAACCAGAGCCAAGCGAGGCAGTAGCGAAAAAAAGCCCTTTTTTGACTCAGGCTTTTGCCATTCGCGCTGGTAAGGCGGATATGCCAAGCTTTCATGGCAACGGTTTGGCCGCCATGTGTCCAGAACCCCACAAAGTAAATGGCCAGTACTAAAAATATAAACAGCATCAATCCCTCTCGCCCTGATAGGGCATGGCGTTGTTGAGTAAGGCTTGAGTATAAATAGCCTGCAATCATCAGTACACCAAATAACAACACGCCTTCATACATAAAGCAGGCCAATCGGCGCCATAACGAGGGGGTAATGGAGGATTCAGTAACCATGGAACAATTTACTGGGCAGGAGGTAAAAGTGTACTGGGGTTCACAAAAGTGGCCGATGCCAGAATTTTTGGTGCTCCCACAATTTGATGAGGGGGTATTTTAGATTCGGGCTGATTGATGGGTACCGTAGTGGCGCCGATACCAGGCTGAACTTGTGTTGGCGATACCGCACGAGCCTTCGTGTTGGGTTCTTGTCCGACCAAAATATTGGACTTGGAAGCCGTTTGAGTGGTGCGTTTGCGGGGGGATTTTAAAAGGGGTAATTTTGCTCCGGATTGGGCTCGTTGGGCTAAGTCTTCACGCTCTTCTGGGCTGAGGTCAAGATAGGCTTGCCAGAGTCTTTGTCGTTCTTGAGCGGAGAGTTTTTGCATACCTCTGAAATTAAGCCGAGCAAAACCACGCTCGGCGGGTTTGAGTCGAGCCCATTCCAGCATACGTGCTTGGATCCGTTCTTGCTCAACCGCTGAAAAGCGCGTGTAGCGTGCAGCGACCTCTAACCATTTTTGGCGTTGTGCAGGCTGCATATAAACCCATTCTTCCTGTAAGGGGCCTAGCACTTTACGTTGCAAGCTTGACAGGCGCGACCATTTACCCGTTTGTGCATCATGAGATGAGCGCGTAACAATAACGGGGGTAGATTCAACGTCCGTTTCAGCAATCTGCTGAAAGTTGGATTGCACGGGATGCGCAGGGGGAACAATGATATAGGCACCCTTCCCGATCAAGCCAATCGCCATACAGGCACTTAAAGATATCAAAGTTTGCGTTAGTGCAGAAGGTGCAGTCATCTTGCCTCAGCAGCTATTACGGATTTTGTAAACGCAGAAATTCTGCAAATTCCGCATTGGAATATACATCGGGTGATAAATCATCGCTTAAGAGTGCAGTATCAATTTCAGCGGCAGCCACAATATCGGCCTGGTGAAGGAAATCGTCGATGACAAAAAATCCAAAGATCAATGCCAACAAGGGAATGCAGGAGACAAGCTTGAGGCACCAACTAGGTGTGCGCGAGCCGATTGGTGCAGAGCCGTTGAAGAGTGATGACCCACCTGTAGCCAATGGGGCGAATACGGCCGATAGGGGCGACAGCCATCGCCAGCTAAACCCAAAGCTTGCAGGGGCTGGAGTAGTTGCTAAGTGTTGAGATGCCAATGCTAGCGCTAAGGCACGCTCTCGAGCAAAACGTAACCTTTCCGCAATGTCGGGCGGGATTTCGTGGGCAGCACTGGTTTTTATGCATTTCACCAGCGCAAAACCCAAGCGATCTTCTTCATCAACGGTCGATTGGCAAATCGTGTAACGGGGGTAGGCGGAGGTCAATGGTGTATTCATCATTCAATTCCTTTGGATCTTAGCGACTTTGCCAATGCTTGTATAGCCCTTTGACAGTGGGTTTTAGCACTGGCTTGAGAGCAATCCATGAATTCAGCAATTTCAGCCCAATCGCACTCATCCCAATAACGCAACAGGAATGCTTCGCGTTGACGTGAAGTTAATTTTTTTATTTCTTCGTCAATAATTTTGAGTGTTTGTGATTGATGGAGGCTATCGAAGCTGTCGTGTTGCGCATGGTGGGAAATGAGTTTGGAGATGCCATCTAAATTTTCAGTAGCCTCATCGGATTCCTGAGATTCAAACTCAGAAAAGTTTTTCATCCAGGAATTTCTGACTTTTCTTCGGCGAAACCAGTCTAAAGTCGCATTGCTGAGTATGCGCTGAAATAGCATAGGCCATTCTTGCGCTGGTTGCTGGCCGTATTTTTCGGCCAGTCGTATCATGGCATCTTGGACGATATCGAGTGCGGCATCATCATCGCCCACCATATAGGCCGTACGTTTAAAAGCGTGTCGCTCTACGCTACGCAGAAATTCGGAAAGCTCGGTAAGAGATTGCAAGAGCGACTACTGAACAACAAATAAAGGCTCAGTCCTACTTGTGAGATGAAGGGGATAAAAAGCTGCGAGATTGGGCAATCAAATGATCTACCACGGATAAGGCGCGTTCAGGGCTGCCTGCCATGGACACACTGGTAACCCAGCGACCGTGGACTCCCATGGTCGGTACACCATCAACCCCATAGGCTTCGGCGAGTTGTTTACCTTGGCGTAATTTGGTGGCAACGCCAAAAGATTGGAATGTATCGGTGAAGGTTTTTTTATCAATGCCGTTATCAATCGCCCAGCTGAGCAGATCCTCGAATTGATTGAGCTTACTCCGCTGGACATGAATGGCCGCAAAAAAGCGTTTGTGATGACTGCCCAATAACCCTAAAATTTCTAGGGTGTAATACATTTTTGCGTAAAGCTCCGGTAGTGCACCAAAAACCGCAGGTATCCGACGGAAGGAGACGTCGGTTGGGAGTTTCTGGCCCCATTTTTCCAAGCTGGGTTCAAAGGAATGGCAATGCGGGCAGGAGTACATAAAAAACTCCACTACATCAACTTTGTTTGGTGTTGGGGTGGGGGCTGGATTGTTGATGGATCGGAAATCTTTGCCAGCAACAAAACTCTCAGCACGCTGAGCGTAGGTGGGTAGATAGGCTAGTGCGAGTGAAGAGCCTACCATGGTGTGAAAATGGCGTCTGGTGATCATGCGAATACCTTTCTGTCGAAGAGGGTGAAAGTGGCAAGTCAGCGTTTGAGCGTAAGAAGTTTATCGTAGCAAAATTAGGGCGTTTTGGTGCGCTCTACCCTCACCAAGCTGGCCTCGATACCAGCGGCTTGTAGGCGATCGAGGGTTGGAATGGTGTCGTCACGGCTTTCAAACGGGCCTAATCGTACGCGATAGAGCGTTTGTGCGTTTTGTTCCCGTTCAAAAATACGCGCAGATAGGCCCAACATGGCTAATTTGGCGCGCTGCTGCTCAGCATCTTCGGGTCGCCAAAATGCACCAGCCTGTACAAATAAGCCTGTGATTTCAGTTTTGTTGACCTGTGGTGCCGCCGAAACTGGAGAGGATAAAGCGGCTGAACTGGGTGTGCCGTTGGTAGCTGGACTATCTTGACTCAGAATGGCTGCTGGATCCACCGTCGAGGGCTGGCTTACGGATGCGGTGGGCATATTGTTGCTTGCCGTGATGGGGGTTGGGCTTGTGCCGCTTAAGGGGGCATTGGGGTTCCAGTTTTGATTGCGCTGGGCCTCTTGCGCATCTTGATCTGCGGTGCGCTGGGGCAGTTTATCAATGAAGGGAATAGGGACATTATTCATGTACAGCGATATGCCGATGGCAATCATCAAACCCACAAAAAGGCCGATAACAATTCCTAATGTGATATTTCCGGATGTGGGTTTCATGATGTGGGGTTCTCGCGTTCCATGCGTGAGGGCGCACTCACGCCCAATAAGCCTAAGGCATTAGATAAAACTTGCTGGGTGGCCGCCAGCAAACTCAAGCGGGCGCAAGTCAGTGCGGCGTCATCCACCAAAAAGCGCTCAGCGGCATAGTAGCTATGAAAGTTGGCGGCTAAATCACGGACGTAAAAAGCGATATCGTGAGGGGTTAATCCTGCTGCGGCTTGGCTGAGCATCTCGGGAAAGGTGGCTAACTTCATCATTAAAGCCAGTTCAGTGGGGGCCATTAACAAAGAAAAATTGGCCTTCGCAAGCTGTTCTCGTTGGCCACCACTTTGTATCCATTGTTGAATAACAGAGTAAATTCGGGCATGGGCATATTGCACATAAAAAACGGGATTTTCGTCATTTTGCTTCAGAGCTAAATCGACATCAAAAACAAACTCCGTGTCAGCCTTTCGACTGATGAGGAAAAACCGAACAGCGTCTTTGCCTGTCCAGTCTATTAAATCACGTAAGGTGACGTAGCTGCCGGCTCGTTTGGAAATTTTAACTTCCTCACCGTTTTTCATGACCGTGACCATTTTGTGTAAGACGTATGCGGGCCACTGTGGGGGAATTGCGGCATCTGCCGCGCGAAGGCCCGCACGAACTCGGGCAATCGTTCCATGATGGTCGGTTCCTTGAATGTTAATGGCTTGATGGAAGCCTCGTTGCCATTTGTGAAGATGGTAGGCTACGTCAGGAACGAAGTAAGTGTAAGTGCCATCAGACTTTTGCATGACGCGGTCTTTGTCGTCACCATAATCTGTGGTTCGTAACCATAGTGCGCCGTCTTGTTCATAGGTTACGCCAGTGGATTGGAGTTTTTCAACAATTTGTGTCACGCGGCCACTGCTGTAGAGACTGCTTTCGAGGTAGTAGTGATCAAACTGAACACCAAAAGCCTGTAAGTCAAGATCTTGTTCATGACGGAGAAAAGCCACCGCAAATTGCCGAATGGCATCCAAGTCTTCTAAGTCCCCTGTGCCGGTAAAGCTGCGGTCATCGGCATAAACCGTTTGTTGATGAACATAGGCGGCAGCAATGTCGCTGATGTATTCACCATTGTAGGCATTTTCGGGCCACGCACTATCGCCGGGTTGGAGGCCTCGTGCGCGCGCCTGCACCGAGTGCGCCAGCGTGGCG
Source organism: Burkholderiaceae bacterium (assembly GCA_032122355.1). Classification (GTDB taxonomy): domain Bacteria; phylum Pseudomonadota; class Gammaproteobacteria; order Burkholderiales; family Burkholderiaceae_C; genus RFTU01. Next base: position 32,474 of record JAUMCS010000018.1, on the reverse strand, counting down.
ATTTGAACGCCTGCATCGTTGTAGTAAAACTCGCGCGTAACTGCGTGGCCCTGGGATGCCAGTAAGCGACAGAGTGCATCACCTAAAACGCCTTGGCGACCATGTCCTACGTGCAGCGGTCCGGTGGGGTTTGCCGAGACAAACTCCACCATGACGCGATGGCCATTGCTGGGTTGGTGGCCAAATTGGTCGTCTGTGCGCAAAATTTCTGAGATGACTGATTGCTTGGCTGCGGGGCTGAGGTGTAGATTGATAAAGCCGGGGCCCGCGATTTCGATGGATGACACCCATTGTTGAATCGCCGAGTGAGCTTGAAGCGCTGCTACTATTTTTGCAGCGACATCCCGTGGAGGTGTTTTCAGCTCTTTCGCTAAAGCCATGGCCGCTGTAATGGATAAGTCTCCTTGAGAGGCATGTTTGGGAGTTTCAAATTTCAGGTCTGAAGGGGCGCTATGCGCAAGGGCCTGTATTGCTGCTTCCAGAGCCGCGAGTAAATCTTTTTTAACTTGAATCATAGATGTAATTTTACTGTTTTGACACGGGTATATTCATAACCCTTGGAATGTTTGATATTCTTTTGAAAGTTTAACTTTGTGGAGTAGTCGGTTATGTCTCGAATCTCGGTTTATGGCCTTCAAGTTGCCAGTGAACTATATGACTTTTTAGAGCGTTCGGTTTTGCCTGATTTGGGCATGAGTTCCGCTACATACTGGCAAGGTTTCAGCCAAATCGTACATGAATTGGCACCCGTTAATGCAAAACTTTTGCTCGAGCGCGATCGCTTGCAGGCTGAAATAGATGATTGGCACACTCAGCATCCTGGGCCGATTGCGAAAATGGGCAAATATCTTCAATTTTTAGAAAAAATTGGCTACTTAGTTAAAGACCCAGGTAAGTTCAAAATCAAAACACGTCATGTGGATGATGAGTTGGCCCTACAGGCAGGGCCACAGTTGGTGGTGCCGATTACGAATGCGCGTTATGCCTTGAATGCAGCCAATGCGCGTTGGGGTAGTTTATATGATGCCCTTTATGGAACCGACGTGATTTCTGAGGAGGAGGCTCCTAAGCAAGGGCCCAGCGGGCAATCTTACAATCCTGTGCGAGGACAAAAAGTCATTGAATACGCCCGTTATGTCCTAGACCGTACCGCACCCTTGGCCAAGGGATCGCACATCGATTCTTGCGCCTACTATGTGGAAAACGGTGCGTTGAAAATTGCCTTTAGTGACGGCACGGTGACAAGTTTGAAAAAATCAAAGCAATTCATCGGTTATCAAGGTTCTGCTGCACATCCAAGTGCGGTTTTATTGCAACACCATGGGTTGCACCTAGAAATCACCATTAACCCAGAGCATCACATTGGTAGACTCGATGCTGCTGGTGTGAGCGATTTGATTATCGAAGCGGCTTTGTCCACGATTCTGGATCTGGAAGACTCTGTTGCTGTGGTTGATGCAGCGGATAAAGTGCAGGCTTACTCGAACTGGTTGGGTATATTGCGTGGTACCTTAACGGAAGAAGTCACTAAGGGAGGGGCCCAATTTACCCGCCGATTACAGGCTGATCGAGTTTACATTGATCCTACGGGGCAAGGGGAAATCCGCTTGCATGGGCGCTCTTTATTGTTCATTCGGAATGTGGGCCACTTAATGACCAACCCCGCTATTCTTTGGGGGCCTAACGAACAAGAAATACCCGAAGGCATTATGGATGCTTTGATCACCACCACGATTGCCCTATACGATGTAAAAGGTTTGGGTCAATCGGGTATTCGTAATTCTCGTCAAAAAAGTGTTTACATCGTCAAGCCCAAAATGCATGGTCCGGCGGAGGTGGCGTTTGCCGTTGATTTATTTGCCCGAGTAGAGCGATGGTTGGGTTTGCCCTCTGCAACCGTGAAGTTGGGCATCATGGATGAAGAGCGTCGCACCAGTGTCAATTTGCGTGCTTGTATTGCTGCGGCTGCTGACAGAGTGGCATTTATCAACACCGGCTTTTTGGATCGGACCGGTGATGAAATGCACACCTCCATGAAGGCCGGCCCGATGCGGCGCAAAGCTGATATGAAAACCTCGGCTTGGATACAGGCTTATGAGCGTAACAACGTTCTAGTCGGTTTAACTTGTGGGTTCAGGGGGCATGCGCAAATCGGTAAAGGCATGTGGGCCATGCCCGATCTCATGGGGCGTATGTTGAAAGAAAAAATTGCGCATCCTCAGGCCGGCGCAAACACGGCTTGGGTCCCCTCACCTACAGGGGCGACGTTGCATGCCTTGCATTACCATCAAGTGGATGTTCAACAAGTACAAAAAAACCTCGAAAAAGTGGACTACGAAAAAGAGCGTGATCAATTGCTCGTGGGTTTATTAACGATTCCTGTCGTGCACCAGCCTGATTGGAGCGCAGATGAAATTCGTCGCGAATTGGATAACAATGTACAAGGCATCCTAGGCTATGTGGTGCGTTGGATCGATCAAGGTGTGGGTTGCTCGAAAGTGCCGGATATTGACAATATTAGCCTGATGGAGGATCGTGCAACTCTGCGCATTTCAAGTCAACATATTGCTAATTGGCTTTGCCATGGAGTGGTCAGTTCGCAGCAAGTCAGAGCGGCCTTCCGGCGTATGGCAAAAGTTGTTGATGCCCAAAATGCGCATGATCCCCAATATAAACCTTTGGCAGATCACTTTAAAGATCCGGCATTTTGTGCTGCCAGTGCCCTAGTATTCAAGGGCGAGGTGCAGCCTAATGGTTATACAGAGCCTTTGCTACATGCCTGGAGAAGAAAGGTCAAGGATGTAGTTTTGTGTGCTTGACGTGGCAAGCTGAATTGAGCGGTTAACGTAAAAGTGCCAAACAATTTTTGATGGATGCTAACAAAACATGAGTGGCTTTCAATAAATCGGGTTTGGGTGGGGTTGCATCAGCCCCCCGACCTGCTCTATGGCGGAGCTGAACTTGTGTTTCGCGGGCATAAGTTTCGGCAGAGCGAGCACCAATAATGGCAAAGCTCGCTGATAATTCATGCGCAGCGGTATAGAGTAAATTGCTGGCATCTGACAGTTGGTGCGCATCGTTTGCTTGCAAAATGGCGTTTTCGGCATCTTGAAGCCGACTCATCATGTTATTACCCTCATCGATAAATACGCGACAAAGCTCAGCGTAGTCTTCATCGGTGCAGCCGGTTTGATCTTTAACGCTATCGACATCGAGTGATTCGTCTAAAGCCATTCTGGGGGAGGGCCAGTAGGTGGTATCGTTCATGATAGTAAGCTTTCTAAATAAGGAGGCGAAGCATCTGTGCCGCCAGTAGAATGAAGAGAGGACCGTAGCTAAATGCTAACCAAGTAAAAAAATCTTTTAACCAGGGTGATTTACGAAATTATCGGTAGATTATTGTATATTTTCATTTTTTATGATAAAAATTGTTATTTAATTCGATTTGGTTGATTTCTTGATGGGGAGGCGTTGTCCCCGCCGGCCATAGCCCCCACCATTGAAAGGGTAGGTAAGTTTTATTGGCCTGTTCTTCAGCCTGGGAATCCCAGCCCCAAAAGAAATCGGCACGCACCGCACCCGTAATGGCTCCACCCGTGTCTTGCGCGACGACCAGTCGTTCTAGGCGTTGAGCATGGTTTTGTTGCGCTCCCTGTATCCACATCAAGGTGCCATAAGGGGCGACGCGTGGATCAATGGCAATTGATCGTTTGGGCGTTAAAGCCACACCCTGTGCGCCCTTTGGGCCTGGGGAGGCTTGGGAAACGGCTTCTTCACGAAAAAAAATGAATCGCGGATTCGACCATAGGGCCTCAGAAATACGCGCGGGGTTGCGGGTCATCCATTGACGAATGGCATTCCAAGAGGCCTGACTGGGCGTGATCCAGCCTTGACGAGTAAGCCAGCGTATCATTGATTGAAAAGCGTGACCATTATGTGCGGCGTAGGCCAGTCGTATGGTCTGCGTCGCTCCTTCAGGGTTGGCAATAATCAGTCGGCCAGAGCCCTGAATGTGTAAAACCACGGCATCAATGGGGTCAGCTAAATAAGCAATCGTGTAGGGGCGAAGCTTGGCTATAACGGAAGGATTGCTGTCAATTTCTTGTCGAGACCAATAAGGTTTTATGGATTGCAAATCAGGCGGGGGTGCATACACAGGGTATCGATAATCCGCATCGGGTTCTCTTTTGGCCTTGAAGGTTGGTTCATAGTAGCCGGTGAGCAATCCTGAGCTGTTGCCGGATTTATCCGTGATTTGCCAAGGCTGCAGATATTGTTGCGCCCACTGCCGCATGGCATCCTCATCATCCCGCTCGATGAGAAGAGACGCTGCACAAGCAGCTCGCCAAGGCGCATGAGCTCTGGGGCAGGAGTTGAGAAATGCGGGCAAGACCTCACTGATGCGATCATTATTCCAGCCTGGCACATCATCCCAGTTCACTTTTTTCCACTCTGCAATTGACGCAGCAGGCTTCCATGCATCACTAGATGGGGTGGGCTTGTGGGTGTAGATGGGTGCCGTGGGCTGAAGTGAGCCATGACTACAGCCTATCAGTGCCATGAAACAAACGGCCATCAATGCAAAATGCGTGTATGCTTGGCTTATGTGGATAATCATTTTAGAAGCCTTGCTGGCATTGTTTCTGTTGTTGGCGCTTGTTGGGTGGACTCTATCATCAAGTCGGCAACCGAAGAACACCGACGGGCAGAATGCTAAAGAAAATAAGCTTACTGAAGAGTGAGTAGAATAGTCATCTTTTTCAAAGAGGGTTAACATCCATACATGGTTCCCTATCTTATCACTGCCCTGACGGGTCCTATCAATGAACTAGAGCAGCGCATCCTTGAGTCCATGCCTGCTATTGAGCGTTGGTTTCGCCTTGAATGGATGGAGCATACTCCTCCTTTTTACACCTCCGTAGATGTGCGCAATGCCGGTTTTAAATTGGCGCCGGTAGATACCAATTTATTTCCAGGAGGATGGAACAATCTCACAGATGAAATGCTTCCCTTAGCCGTTCAAGCGGCGATGGCTGCCATCGAGAAATTATGTCCAGAAGCCAAAAACTTATTACTCATTCCGGAAAGTCATACGCGTAATCGCTTTTATTTGATGAATGTGCAGCGGCTGGTTCAAATACTGACGCAAGCTGGTTTGCATGTGCGATTGGGTACCCTTGATTCGCAAATTCATTCGCCCACATCCATGCCTACCCCTGATGGCAGTAGTTTGTTACTAGAGCCCCTTATACGTCAACGCAATCGAGTGGGTTTGAAGGATTTTGATCCTTGTACCATTTTGTTGAACAATGATTTATCAGCGGGCGTTCCTGAAATTTTGCAAAATTTGCATGAGCAACATCTCGTGCCCCCTTTGCACGCAGGCTGGGCAACCCGCCGTAAAACTCATCATTTTGCATGCTATGACAGCGTGGCCAAAAAGTTTGCCAAATTGTTGGGTATTGATGCCTGGTTAATTAATCCTTTGTTTGAAAAATGTGGCCAACTGAATTTTGCAGAAGGCACGGGAATCACCTGCATTCAAGACCAAGTCAGTGCATTACTAAGCAAAGTGCGGCGCAAATACAAGGATTATGGTATTGATGAAAAGCCATTTGTTGTGGTGAAGGCCGATGCGGGCACTTACGGTATGGGCATTATGATGGTGCGTGACCCTAAAGAGCTCGCAGAAATGGGGCGACGAACCAGAAATAAAATGAGTGTGATTAAAGATGGTCAGGCTGTCTCAGAAGTCATTATTCAGGAGGGTGTACATACTTTTGAGCGGGTACATGATGCGGTTGCAGAACCGGTGGTGTATATGCTGGATCGTTATGTGGTGGGGGGCTTTTATCGCGTCCATTCCGAGCGTGGCATTGACGAAAACCTCAATGCTCCGGGTGCGACCTTTGTTCCCTTGGCTTTTGAGCCTTCCAGCCAGTTGCCTCGCCCGGGTGTCTCGCCGGGTGTGAGCTTGCCCAACCGTTTTTATATGTATGGGGTCGTTGCTCGCTTGGCTATGTTGGCCGCCAGCTATGAACTCGAGTCGTGTGATAGTGATCAACCCAACCCCGATGTGGTTTAACGTCGGCATTAAACCGTGAATACTTCCAATCCTCAAACGCCTTCTGCTTTAGCGGCTTTAACCCTCGGTGCTCTAGGGGTTGTCTATGGTGATATTGGCACCAGCCCATTGTATGCCTTGAAAGAGGTTTTTCATGGGGGTCATGTACCCGTCACCCACGACAATGTACTGGGCGTGTTATCGCTGATTTTTTGGACGATGACGGTGATTGTGTCGTTAAAGTATGTGATGCTGATTCTGCGGGCTGACAATAATGGTGAAGGGGGGCTCATCGCAATGCTAGCCCTGGCTACTAATGCGGTAAAAAATAAGCCTAATTGGCACCGCAATTTGATGGTAGTCGGTTTGATTGGAACAGCCGTTTTTTATGGCGATGGTGTCATCACGCCTGCTATTTCAGTACTCTCTGCCGTAGAGGGTTTGAGTTTGGTCGCCCCCCAATTAAGTGGTGCTGTGGTTCCTATCACTTTAGTACTCATAACCTTGTTGTTCGCCGTACAACGATTGGGTACGACTGGAATCGGGCGAGCGTTTGGTCCCATTACGTTGATCTGGTTTGCGGTTTTATTTGCTTTGGGGCTGCCCCATGTGATTCAAACCCCCGAGATTTTGCATGCGCTCAATCCCATGTATGCCATCCAATTTGGTTTGACGCATCAGGTTACGGCATTCATTGCACTGGGTGCAATCGTCTTGTGTGTTACAGGAGCAGAAGCGTTGTACGCTGATTTGGGGCATTTTGGCAAAACTCCCATCAGACTGGCTTGGTATATGGTGGTCATGCCAGCATTGGTGGTGAATTATTTTGGACAGGGTGCTTTACTGCTCAAGCAGCCAGAAGCTATTACCAGCCCTTTTTATTTGTTGGCGCCTAAATGGGCCAGTTTGCCCTTGCTGATACTGGCAACTTTAGCCACCATCATTGCCTCGCAAGCCTTAATCACAGCGGCTTTTTCGGTTACGCGCCAAGCCATTCAAATGGGTTTGTTCCCGCGTATGTCCATACTCCATACTTCTGTACGTGAAACTGGACAAATTTATGTGCCAGTGGTGAATTGGGGCTTGTATGTTTTAATTGTTCTAGCGGTCGCATTATTCGGTAGCTCAACAAATTTGGCCGCTGCTTATGGGATTGCCGTGACTATGGATATGACCATCACCACCATCATGACCTTTTTTGTGATCCGATTTCGTTGGAATTACCCCTTGGCTTTAAGTATTTTGGCAACGGGGATCTTTTTTGCCATCGACATAGCCTTTTTTTCGGCCAACTTGTTGAAGTTTTTTGCGGGAGGTTGGTTCCCGCTGGCCATTGGCGGGGTGATTTTCATGCTCATGCTCACATGGGAGCAAGGTGTTCGCATGGTGCGGCATCGGCTGCGGGATGAGGCCATTAATCTACAAGAATTCTTAGATTCTGTTTTTATGAATCCTCCGTTGCGGGTTAGCGGCACCGCTGTTTTTCTCACGCCTTCCCTGCATCAAACCCCTACGGCACTGATGCACAATTTGAAACACAATAAAGTGTTGCACGAGCATAATGTATTTTTGACCGTATGCCATCATGATGTGCCTTGGGTTGGTTTTGATAAAAGAGCACGTTTAGAGTCACTTGGGCATAACTGTTGGGCGGTTACATTAAATTTCGGCTTCAAAAATGACCCTGATGTACCAGAAGCCCTGAAGCTATTGGAAGCTCGTGGTGTTCCTCTTTCAGAAATGGAAACCAGTTACTTTATGAGCCGTGACATTGTCGTGGCCACGCATGCAGAAGGCATGGCACTTTGGAGGCAAAAGCTCTTTGCCAGTATGCATCGTAACGCAGCCGCAGCTGCTGAATTTTTGCGGCTACCGACCAACCGTGTGGTTGAATTGGCTTCTAAGGTTGAAATTTAATGGGGCTTCTTTTTGGGATGCTTAGATGAAGTGCTTGTTTATTGCCGATCCGCTAGAGTCGTTTCATATTGCCAAAGACAGCACGTATGCCATGATGCGTGAGGCCCTGTGGCGAGGTCATACGGTATGGGTTTGCGAGGTGGGTGATTTGGTGTGGCATCAGCATGCGCGTGTGGTGGCGAGGCAAGCTCGTGCCATCATATTTCCCAAGAACTCGGCAAATAACTGGTTCGAGGTGGTGGCGCGGGCCGAGATAGCACTGGCTGACGTGGATGCCGTGCTGATGCGCAAGGACCCGCCGTTTGACACAGAATACTTTTATGCTACGCATTTGCTGCAGCAAGCGCAACGAGAAGGTGCAAAGGTATTTAACCGCCCCAGCGCCTTGCGTGATCACCCTGAAAAGCTGGCTATCTTAGAGTTTCCTCAATGGATAGCGCCTACCGTGGTCACGCGCCAAGCCGAGGCCATCAAAGCATTTCACACAGAACATCAAGATATTATTTTGAAGCCCTTAGATGGCATGGGCGGGATGGGAATTTTTCGAATTGGGCCGGACGGTTTGAATTTGGGGTCGATCATTGAAACTTTAAATCGGCATGGCAAAGTGACTGTGATGGCTCAGAAATTTCTACCCGAAATTGTGCAGGGCGATAAACGTGTATTGCTGATTGGCGGCAAGCCGGTTCCTTATGCTTTAGCTCGGATTCCGCAAGGGAGTGAGGTCAGGGGCAATTTGGCGGCTGGTGGCAAGGGTGTGGCACAGGCCCTGACGGAGCGAGATTGGGCCATTGCCAATGCCCTAGGGCCCGTGTTGGTCGAGCGTGGATTGCTGCTGGTGGGGCTGGATATCATTGGATCGTGCCTTACCGAGATTAATGTCACGAGCCCAACCTGTTTTCAGGAAATTACAAATCAAACCGGATTTGATGTGGCGGCCATGTTTATCGATGCGCTAGAAGCCGCTGTGCATGAAACACATCAAGCACCTTCTTTATCACTTCATTAACCGCACCTCATAGCGGCATCATTATCATGGCACTGATCACGTGCAAACAATTACAACTCGCATACGGGCACGTTCCGCTTTTAGATAAAACTTCATTTTCGCTTGAAGAGGGGGAGCGCATTACATTAATTGGGCGCAATGGTGCAGGTAAATCGTCACTGCTGAAAATATTGGCTCAGCTTGAGCGCCCTGACGATGGCGCCATGCAGTGGCAGCAGCAATTGCGTTGCACCTATGTGGCGCAAGAGCCCTTGTTTGATGCCGATGCGACTGTATTTGATAGTGTGGCAGAAGGTTTAGCGCAGGTTCGGCAATATCGTGAAGACTACGAGCGCCTAGCACTTGAAGGCGCTGCATCGGAGGCTTTAGAGGAATTGCAATATCAAATAGAAATCCATGATGGCTGGACCTGGGAGCAGCGGGTGAGTGAAACATTGCAGCGGTTGCAATTATCTCCAACTGCCTTGATGCAAACATTATCAGGGGGTACTCGAAAAAGAGTGGCTTTAGCTCAGGCTTTAGTGGCACGCCCTCATGTTTTGCTGTTGGATGAGCCCACCAACCACTTAGATTTAGCCGCGATTTTATGGCTGCAAGATTTGCTCAAGGCCTGGCAAGGCTCTATGGTTTTGATTTCTCATGATCGTGCTTTTATTGATGCGGTTTCTACTCGAATTGTTGAGTTGGACCGAGGCGTATTACGAAGCTATCCGGGTAATTTTAGTGCCTACCAAAGCACCAAAGTTCTTGAGCTAGAGGCGCAAGCACTCGCAGATGCCCGTGCCGATAAATTGTTGGCGCAAGAAGAGATTTGGATACGAAAAGGGGTTGAGGCTCGCCGTACCCGAAGCGTATCGCGGGTGGCTCGGCTTCAGGCCTTGCGCGCGCAACGCGCTGCTAGGCGCGAGCAACTCGGGCAAGTGCGTTTGGCGCTGGATGCGGGTCAGCCTAGCGGCAAAATTGTGGCCGAATTAAACCAAGTTTCATTGAGCTGGGGTGAGCGCACCTTAGTAAATAACTTCAGTGCCACCATTCTTCGTGGAGATAAGATCGGCTTGATTGGCCCCAATGGTGCGGGCAAAACCACCTTGTTGAAATTAATCTTGGGTGATTTAGAGCCCACAGCAGGCCAGATCCGGCGTGGCACGCAATTACAAATTGCCTATTTTGACCAAATGCGAGCGGGTTTGAATTTAGAAGCGACTCTAGCTGACACCATTAGCCCCGGCAGCGAGTGGATTGACATTGCGGGATCGAGGCGGCACGTCAATAGCTATTTATCTGATTTTCTTTTTTCACCGGCACGTGCCAATAGTCCGGTAAAAACCTTGTCTGGGGGCGAGCGCAATCGCTTGCTTCTGGCGCGTTTATTTGCATTGCCGGCCAACGTTCTGGTGTTGGATGAGCCTACCAATGATTTGGATATTGAAACCTTAGATTTGTTAGAGGATTTATTGCAAAGCTATCAAGGCACTGTATTTTTGGTGAGCCATGATCGCCACTTTGTAGATGCTGTTGTCACCAGCACCATTGCTTGGGAGGGCGATGTGCAAGACGGAGGGGAGCTGGGCTTGTGGCGTGAATACGAGGGGGGCATTGAAGATTGGTTGGTGCAGCGCGCACGTGCCCGAGTGCAAGCCGGTTCCGAGGCGATTCCGACCGGCATGGAAAAAGCTACTCGTCCGGTGGAAAAGCGCGTGGAAGAGCCAACCGGAGGAGTGGTATCGACTAAACCACCCGCACGGCGTAAACTTAGTTATAAAGAGCAAAAAGAGCTAGAGCTATTGCCCGCGCAAATTGAATCGCTCGAGACGGAGCAGGCCGAGATCACACAGGCCCTAGCCGATGGCAGTTTGTTTGTGACAGATCATGCGCGGGCTCAAGAATTAAGTCAGCGCATGGTGGCGATTGAAGAGTCTTTGATGCGTGCGCTAGAGCGTTGGAGCGAACTGGAGTAGGTTGGGTGGTTAACATGGCCTTGATATATCGATTCATAAAGGGTGTAGCCCTGTTGGGGGTTTGGAGCTTGTATGCGGTGGGCTGTTACGCTCAGGCATCAAATAGTTCCTCCGCGTGGGGTGAGCCTTTTCCTGCTGAGGATGAATGGATGGCCCAGGCTCAGGCCGCTTGGCTTAAGCGCGATAGTGGCCTTTTGGCGCGATACAAGCAGGAGGCTCTGCAATTAGCTCATCCCTTGGCTGCATGGGTGGATTACTGGGATATGAATCTCCGAATGGTCTCATTAAAACCAATCGATGTAGAAGATTTTTATAAACGCTGGCCTGGTAGTTATGTCGAAGATCGTTTTCGCAATGACTGGTTGATTGAGCTGGGGCGGCGGCGGGATTGGGCAAGTATTCAAAAAGAATATCCACGTTTTCTGATGAACGATGATCGACAGGTGACATGTTATTGGCATTTGGCACTGTACCACGCCGACCAGTCGGTGGCCTTAGATGCGCGTAAGGCTTGGATGGAGCAGTTGGAGGGGGATGAAGCCTGTCACCTCATGGCGAAAACATTGCTACAGGCCGGCGTGTTCAAAGAATCCGATGTATGGCAGAAGCTTTTGAATGCCATGGAAGCAACGCGTTTGAAAAGCGTCAATCAAGCAATGCAACTCTTGCCAGATGATCAGACGCATTTTTTACGCACCGCACTGGAAAAGCCCGCATCAGCACTAGAGAAAAAGAACAAATTAGCGGGATTTAAGAAAGACGTTCAATTGCATATGTGGGGTTTATTGTTGGCGCGATATGCGCAGCAAGATCTTGAGGCCGCCGCTCGTTGGATGGATCGTCATGCAAATCATTTTTTGCCACCTGAGTGGCAAGCATGGGTTTGGGCGCAGATAGGGCGTCAAGCGGCATTGCGAGTGCTGCCTGAGGCGGCCGAATATTATCAAAAAGCGTGGGATTCGCTAAAAGGAGGGGGCTATTCGCAGTTGCCCTGGTCGAATGAGACATTGGCATGGTCGGTGCGGGCCGCATTGCGCTCAAATCAGCCCTCGAATGCGCAGTGGATTTTGAAGTCCATCGAGCAAATGAGTGAGCGCGAGCAGCAAGAGCCGGTTTGGCGTTATTGGCGTGCGCGTGCTTTACAGCAATCTGCCCGTTCTGGTGATGTTGGCGAAGGTCAGCGTAACGAAGCGAAAAAGATCTTAGAGGCTATCGCCAATCCTTTGCATTTTTATGGCAAGTTGGCCTTGGAAGATTTGGGTCGGGCTATTCGTTTGCCGCCCAAGCCTGCGGAAATTACCCTTATGGAAAGAGCGGGGACAAGAGCTCATCCTGGTCTACAACGGGCGCTGCGCTTAATCGCTCTTGATTTGCGTAGTGAAGGGGTGCGTGAGTGGAATTTTAGTTTACGTGGAATGAATGATAGGCAGTTGCTCGCGGCTGCCCAGTGGGCTTGTTATCATCAAGTCTGGGACCGGTGCATCAACACCAGCGATCGCACACGTCAAGAAGTCGATATCAGCCAACGCTATCCCATTCCCTATCGTGCCGATGTGATGGCTCATGCTAAGGATGCAGGCCTCGATCCAGCCTATGTTTTGGGGTTGATTCGACAAGAATCCAGGTTCATTTCGGATGCCCGATCCCATGTCGGTGCTGGCGGCTTAATGCAGGTGATGCCTACAACGGCTAAGTGGGTTGCTAAAAAAATAGGGATGCCGTTTCAAGCGAGTATGTTGAAAGATCGGGTGACGAATTTGCGTTTGGGAACACATTATTTGAAATGGGTTCTGGATGATTTGGGGGGGTCTCAGCTCATGGCGGCGGCGGCCTATAATGCTGGCCCCGGCCGACCTCGTCGTTGGCGCGAAGGTGCAACCATAGAAACTGCTGCGTGGGCAGAATCCATCCCTTTTACTGAAACACGTGATTATGTGAAGAAGGTGCTCAGTAACGCGGTGATTTATAGCGCCCAATTGGGGGGTGAATCGGTCTCGCTGAAAGGTCGGCTGGGCGCGGTGGTCGGCCCCCGTGGCTCGAAAGATCCTGGCGTGGATATGAGCTTGCCTTGATCAGTATCGGAGGTGTAGGAAATGCAAGAAGTTAAAGTGTCCATAGGGCAGATGGTGCCCAAACGTGTGGTCGTATTGGGTGGAACAGGATTTGTCGGGCGGGCGTTTTGCGAGCGTTGGTCGCGAGTTTATCCGCACAGCACTTTGGTGGTTCCTGCGCGCCGCCGACATCATGGGCGCGATATTCAGCATTTACCCTCAGTGGAGTTGGTCGAGTGCCGCACGATGGACCCCATCGCGTTACCGCGACTGCTCGTGGGGGCTCATGCGGTTGTCAATTTGGTGGCTATTTTGCATGGGTCTGCTGCTGAATTCAAGCGCGTGCATATCGATTTGCCCAGTCAACTGGCAACCGCCTGTCGGGTTGCGGGTGTGAGGCGAGTGATTCATATCAGTGCTTTGGGTGCCTCGACAAATGGCAGTCACTTGCCATCAGAATATTTGCGCACTAAAAGTGCAGGTGAAGAAGTGCTGTGTCGAAGCGGGCTGGATGTCACGATCTTGCGCCCTTCGGTTATTTTTGGTGCGCAAGACCGATTTCTCAATGTTTTTGCTGCATTGCAATCAATCGCTCCGTTGATACCTTTGGCTTGCTCCGGTGCACAATTTCAACCTGTATGGGTTGAGGATGTGGTTTCGGCTTTAATACATGCCTTGACTCACCCGCAAACCCGAGGGCAAGTGCTAGAGTGTGTGGGGCCTGAGGTTTTTAGCCTGGCTGAATTGGTGCGTTTGACGGGGCGTTATGCTGAATGCGAGCGCCTCGTGCTACCTATCCCCAAGGTGCTGGGGTATCTGCAAGCCAGCATGATGCAGCTCTGGCCTGGGCAGCCCTTGTTGAGTCATGACAATATCCGATCCATGTCAGTGCCCAACATAGCTACTGGGCAAGGATTAACCCTTCCTGATTGGGGCATTGAGCCGGCGCGAATCAGCGCAGTGGCGCCTCAATATTTGAGCAAGCGCAGATTATGTGCGCAACATGACCTGCGGTGTCACTTGGTTGACCGGAATTGAAGTTGAAGCAGCCACTACGTTTGTATCTTGTCGGTGGGGCTGTTCGGGATCGGTTGTTGGGTCTGTTCAGCTCTGATACGGACTGGGTAGCTGTAGGGTATACTGCACAAGATTTGCTGGCGCGTGGATTCAAGCCTGTGGGCCGAGATTTTCCGGTTTTTCTGCACCCTCAAACCCGAGATGAGGTGGCGCTGGCACGTACCGAGCGTAAAACTGCCCCGGGTTATCATGGCTTTACATTCCATGCTGATAGTTCCGTCACCTTAGAGCAAGATTTGCAGCGGCGTGATCTCACCATCAATGCCATGGCCATGGATGACAGCGGTCATGTGATTGACCCTTGGGGTGGCCAGCAGGATTTGCAAAATAAGATTTTGCGCCATGTATCCGGCGCTTTTACTGAAGACCCCGTACGGATATTGCGTTTAGCTCGATTTGCCGCACGTTGGCCTCATTTCTCGGTTGCCCACGAGACCATGGCACTATGCTCGGCCATGGTGCAGGCGGGTGAAGTCGATGCATTGGTGCCTGAGCGGGTGTGGCAAGAATTAAGTAAAGGGCTGATGGAGCCTGATCCGGCGCGGATGCTAGAGGTGCTGAGAGCCTGTGGTGCATTGCGTCGTTTGCTGCCCGAGGTGGATCGCCTATGGGGGGTTCCTCAGCGAGTTGAGTATCATCCAGAAGTCGATACGGGGGTGCATTTGTTGATGGTTTTGCGTATGGCTGCACAAATGAAAGCCCCATTGTCCGTGCGCTATGCCTGTTTGGTGCATGATTTGGGTAAAGGCACGACACCTCAAAGCGAGTGGCCTAGGCATATTGGGCATGAGCAGCGCAGTGTGCTGCTTGCGCGTGAAATAGGGCGGCGCCTACGTGTGCCCACAGATTGCAAGGAATTGGCAGAGATTGTTGCACGCGAACATGGCCACATACACCGCAGTTTGGATATGAGTGCAGAGGCTATTACTCGATTGCTAGGGCGTTGTGATGCCTGGAGAAGGCCCGATCGATTTAAAGAGGTGTTGCAGGCTTGTGAGGCTGATGCAAGGGGCCGATTAGGGTTTGAGGACAAGCCCTATGTCGTATCTGATCGGTTGTGTGCCATGGTGCAAGCAGTGCTAAAGGCGATACCTGTCGCGCTCGCGGCCAGAGGTCGGCAACCACAGATCGTAGGTGAGGAAATGGGGCGTTTCATTTATGATGCTAGGGTTTCTACCGTGAAGGGATTTCTGGGGGGCGATCTAAGCGGGCAATAATTAATGTAAGATACGAAAGTTGCTACATTTTCAAAATGTGAGGCAACATCCTTATTGCAAACTAACTTGAGGTGAAGATGAAAAAAACTGTCATAGCTGCTGCTGTCGGAATTTTTGCTATCGTGGGTTCTGTCCAGGCACAAGAAACCTTCAAAAAAATGAAGGAAACCGGTTCTGTTACGATGGGTGTGCGTGAGTCATCAGGTGCCCTAAGCTTCACCTTGGGTGATGGCAAATATGCTGGCTTTCATGTGGAGTTGTGTCAGCGTGCGATAGCTGATATCCAGAAACAACTCGGTCTATCCAAATTAGATGTCAAGTTCCAGGCTGTTACTTCACAAAACCGAATTCCTTTGGTTCAAAATGGCACCGTAGACATTGAGTGTGGCTCTACCACCAACAATGCTGCTCGCCAGAAAGATGTAGCATTTGCTAATACAACCTATGTTGAAGAAGTGCGAATTGCCGCTAAAGCCAAGAGTGGCATTACCAGTATTGCGCAGTTGAATGGTAAAAAAGTAGCCACCACCACTGGAACAACATCTGTACAATTGCTGCGTAAGCACGAGCGTGCAGCGGGTGTGAATTTCGAAGAGGTGTTTGGAAAAGATCACGCAGACAGCTTCTTGCTGCTTGAAACCGATCGTGCCGATGCATTCGTGATGGACGGTCAGATTCTGGCTGGCAATATTGCAAAGTCCAAGAACCCTGCCGATTTCAAAATCGTGGGTGAAGTACTCAATGTTGAGCCTATTGCTATCATGATACGTAAAGATGATCCTGCTTTCAAATCTGCAGTAGATGCCAGCCTGCAAAGCCTGGTGAAATCTGGTGAAATGGCAAAGATCTATGACAAATGGTTTATGCAGCCCATTCCTCCTGCTAATGTGAAGGTGGGTTTGCCGGCCAGTGATGCCACTAAGGCTGCTTGGGCAACGCCTAATGATAAGCCTGCTGAGGAATATGCTCGCAAATAAGTTTTAATGTAAGGTATGCGAGTTTATGGGGGCGCATTTACCAATGCGCTCCTTTTATTTTGTTGTGAATTTTTTGGAGATGGCCCTTGGCTGCTTGGGATTGGCAAGTGTTTTGCAAGGACACAATTACGGGTGAGGTTGCGCAAGGCTGTTTTGGCCAGGGTGGTGACATTACCTACTTGCAGTGGATGATATCGGCTTGGGGTTGGACGCTTTCTGTTGCTGGGCTTGCCTTAGTGGTGGCCTTGGTGGTGGGCTCTTTAATAGGCGTTCTCAGGACCTTACCGAATAAATGGTTGCGATTATTTGGAGATGCCTGGACAGAGCTCTTTCGTAACTTGCCGTTGTTGGTGCAAATATTTTTGTGGTACCACGTTTTGCCAGGAATTTATACACCACTAAAGGAACTTCCGGGGTTCTTACTGGTTGTTTTTGCATTGGGTTTCTTTACCAGTGCTCGTATTTCCGAGCAAGTTAAAGCAGGGATACAAAGCATACCCAAGGGTCAGCGTTATGCCGGATTGGCGATGGGATTTACCCTGGCGCAAACCTACCGATTTGTTTTGTTGCCGATGGCCTTCCGCATCGTTTTGCCGCCCCTGACCAGTGAATCTATGAACATCATCAAAAACTCCGCAGTAGCATTTGCGGTGAGTGTGGCTGAATTAACCATGTTTGCTATGCAAGCGCAAGAGGAAACAGCTCGGGGCGTGGAGATATACCTGATGGTAACCTTGCTTTATTTTATTTCGGCATTCTCGGTTAACCGTATAGCCACTTTTATTGAAGCTAAGCTCAGAGTGCCTGGGTTGGTTGGTGCTAAATAAATAAGGAATTCAATTGTGAATCTGGATTTTTCCTTTTTAGACACAAGTGTGTTGTCGAGTTACATACTCAAAGGTTTTGTTTTTTCTATACAACTCACACTGATTGCTATGGTCGGCGGTATTGTGTTGGGCACCATCTTGGCACTGATGCGTTTGTCTGGCAAGCCTTGGTTGGTGGTCCCTGCTGCCGCCTATGTCAACACCATGCGCAGCATACCCTTGGTGATGGTAATTCTATGGTTCTTCTTGCTAATACCTTTATTGCTGGGCAAACCCATGGGCGCCGAATTGTCGGCCATGATCACGTTTACCTTGTTTGAGGCCGCATATTATTCCGAGATTATGCGAGCAGGCATTCAAAGTGTGCCCAAGGGTCAAGTTTTTGCCGGGTATGCGGTGGGTATGACTTACTCTCAAACCATGCAGTTGGTGGTTTTGCCCCAGGCATTCAGAAATATGCTGCCGGTTTTGTTGACACAAACCATCATCCTATTCCAGGATACCTCACTGGTATACGCGATAGGTGCCTATGACATGCTCAAGGGTTTTGAAGTGGCAGGTAAAAATTTCAACCGTCCAGTTGAAACTTACTTGGTAGCTGCTGCTGTCTATTTTGTCATTTGTTTCTCGTTATCAATGGTGGTTAAACGCTTGCAGGCTAAAATTGCCATCATTCGTTGAATATAAAGGGTTACGGTTGTGATTGAAATCAATAATATTTCCAAATGGTATGGGTCTTTTCAGGTGCTTACTGACTGCAGTACTACTATCAAGCAAGGTGAAGTGGTTGTCGTATGCGGGCCCTCGGGTTCAGGTAAATCAACTCTCATTAAAACAGTGAATGCGCTCGAACCCATTCAGAAGGGTGACATCACCATTGATGGCGTTAGCATTACCCATCCCAGTACGAACCTGCCGAAATTGCGGAGTCGCGTGGGTATGGTTTTTCAGCATTTTGAGCTTTTCCCTCATTTGTCGGTTAAAGATAATTTAACTTTAGCTCAAATCAAAGTGCTTGGCCGGGATAAAAATGATGCCATGGCTCGAGGTCTGAAAATGTTGGATCGGGTCGGGTTGTCCGCGCATAAAGATAAATTCCCGGGCCAACTCTCTGGCGGACAACAGCAACGTGTGGCTATCGCTCGGGCACTTTCGATGGACCCGATCGTCATGCTGTTTGATGAGCCAACATCTGCACTCGACCCCGAAATGGTCGGGGAAGTATTGGATGTGATGGTGAATCTTGCGCAAGAGGGTATGACCATGATGGTGGTTACCCACGAAATGGGTTTTGCCAAAAAAGTCAGTAACCGTGTGATTTTCATGGATGCAGGAAAAATTATCGAAGATTGTTCTAAGTCCGAATTCTTTGGTAATCCCGATGCCAGAAGTCCGCGCGCCCAAGACTTCCTCTCAAAGATACTGCAGCACTGAGATTAAAAAGTGACTCAGGAGGTAACGATCAGGCGCCCAGATGACTGGCACCTGCATCTGCGTGATGCTGAGGCACTGGCGAGTGTTGTGGGTCACACCGCGCGGCAGTTTGCGCGCGCTATTGTGATGCCCAACCTTCGGCCGCCAGTGACTACGACAGACCAAGCCCTGGCCTATCGTCAGCGCATTCTTGACGCGCTGCCAGTTGGTGCGGCATTTGAACCCTTGATGACGCTGTATCTGACGGATAACACACCTGTCGATGAAATCATTCGGGCTAAAGCAGCAGGCATTGTGGCGCTGAAGTTATACCCGGCAGGAGTTACCACGAACAGTGACGCCGGTGTTACGGATATCCACAAAACTTATGCCGTTCTTGAGGCAATGCAAAAAGAAGGGCTTATTCTTCTAGTGCATGGCGAGGTGACGGATACAAATATTGATATATTTGATCGTGAAGCCGTTTTTATTGATCAAATACTAGAGCCTATGCGGCGTCAATTTCCGGCGCTGCGTATCGTGTTTGAGCATATCACTACACGCGAGGCGGCTCAATATGTGGCTGCTGCGTCATCGCATTTGGCTGCAACCATCACGGCGCATCATTTACTCTATAATCGCAATGCCATTTTCCAAGGGGGCTTGCGGCCGCATTATTATTGTCTTCCGGTTCTTAAAAGAGAAACGCATAGAGCAGCTCTGTTACAGGCTGCGACATCAGGCGATAAACGATTTTTCTTGGGAACTGACAGTGCCCCCCACGCGGCACAACTCAAAGAGCATGCCAGTGGTTGCGCTGGTTGTTATACGGCCTTGCATGCTATGGAACTTTACGCCCAAGCATTTGATGAGGCGGGGGCCCTCGATAAGTTAGAGGCCTTTGCCAGTGAAAATGGACCCTTTTTTTATGGATTACCCCTTAATACAGGCACTATCACCTTAAGGCGGGAGCCTTGGGTCGTGCCTGAGAGTTTGCCGTTAGGGCAAGCAGAATTGAAGCCTTTGGGGGCGGGCGAAAAGCTGCCCTGGCAGTTCATCGATACAAAGAATTAACGCTGCTAGTTTCCTAGGTACGGGAGCTTAGGCTATGCGCAATATGGATATATTCGTGCACGGGCACTTCTTCTGCTCGTCGCTGTAAGTCAAACGGACCTGAATAAGCCTGTTGTTCCAGCCAATGCCCCAAGGTATGGCGCAGAAGTTTTCGGCGTTGTGAAAATGCAGTTTGAACGATATCTTCCAACAGTTTAGGATCTAGAGGCGTAGGATCAGGCCAGGGAATCATGCGAACAACCGCTGACTGTACGCGCGGTGGTGGGTTAAAGGCCTCTGGGGGAACATCTAACACAGACTCCATGTGGTAGCGCCACTGAAGCATAACCGAAAGCCGGCCGTAGTTTTTGCTGCACGGGTCGGCGACCATTCGATCAACCACCTCCTTTTGCAGCATAAAGTGCTGATCAGTCACAATATCAGCAAAAGGCAGAAGATGAAACAAAATGGGAGTTGATACGTTGTAGGGTAAGTTACCTGCTATCCGAATTTTCGAGCCCAGATGGTGGGCAATATCCGGGAAATGGATGGTGAGAACATCGGCCTGAGTGATTTGAATTTGTGGGTATTTTTCCAAACGCTGAGCAAGGTCACGATCGAGTTCAATCACCTGTAATTTTTTAAGATGCTGTAATAAAGCAAACGTGAGAGCCCCCGTGCCCGGCCCAATTTCAATCATGGGATCATCTGGCTGTGGAGCAATGGCCTGAATAATGGCCGAAATAGTGGCTTGATCCACTAAGAAATGTTGTCCGAAGCGTTTGCGTGGAATGTGCTGCACAAAGTTACGATAAGAAAATGGATTGTAAGTAAAAATTCAAGACTCAGGAGGATCTCTTAGCTCCAAGTAGACCCTGGCACGAATCTCTTTGAGCCATTCTTGGTATGTTGTTTCATATTTCGCTTGGCGCAGTGCATTACGTGCTTGTTCACGCAGCTGTTTGCGCTCGATCAGTTGATCACGGCGTTCAACCACTTGGATTAAGTGTACGCCAAAGCGAGAAATCACCGGTCCTGAAACACCACCGATGGGTAATTTATTGATGGCTTGTTCAAATTCGGGTACAAATAACCCCGGGCTGGACCAGCCTAAATTACCTCCTTTGTTGGCAGAACCGTCTTCTGAGAATTCTCGGGCAAAGGATTCAAATGTGCGATCACCTTTTATGATTTGAATGCGCATCTGCAGCAAAGATTGAATGGCAGCTTGCCGCTGACCCGGATCAATGGTGCGTAAGAGTATATGCCGTACCAGCGTTTGTGGAATAGGAATGGCGGCGGATTCGCGCCTTTCAACCACCTTGAGTACGTGTAAACCTGCGCCACTGCGGACCAATTCGGGCAGGACTTCACCTGTTTGAAGTGACTGTATTTTGATTAAAAATAAATCGGGTATTTGCGCAGTGGCTTTCAAGCCCATTTCTCCGCTGGGTGGAAGCGTTTTGTCTTCATTGAATTGAGCGACCAGCTGAGCAAAGTTTTCTTGGTTGAGGGCTTTTTTTAATACGTATTGGGCTCGTGCTTGGCGCTTGGTGATTTCAGTTTTGGAGGAGCCCTCAGGTATGGCAATGAGGATTTGTGCGATGTTATATTTAATATCTGCTGCTGTCGATTTATTGCTTCGAATTTTTTGAATGTAGGAGTCAATCTCCATATCGCTGACATCAATGCGACGCAATACTTCTCGCTCACGATAGCGTTCCACCAGGATTTGATTCGCGATGTTTTCAACAAACCGGCTGTAATTCATGCCCTCTTGTTGAATCTGGTCTTTTAGTTGGGATGTGGAAATTTGATTCTGAGTGGCTATCAAGTTGATGGCGCGCTGTACATCTTGTTCCTCAACTTTAAGCCCTGCCTCGCGGCCTAGGCTAAGTATGGATCGTTCTTCAATCAAGTTATCGAGGACTTGCTGACGAAGCTGCGGGGCTGATGGGGTTTTTTCACCGCTCCGCTTGGCATTTTCAGTGATTTGGTTGATGCGTTGTTGAATCTCAATGGCGGTGATCACTTCATTGTTCACAACTGCCACAATATAGTCGGCCATGCTCCGAGTGGCTTTTTGTGGGCATGCAGTCGAGGGTATGAAGGTAAGGAAGGCCAAAACCCAAACCCAAGGATAAGCAGCAGTGTTAAAACCACTTTTGCGCGAACGCAATAAGAAAAAGTCAGGAATGATTTTCACGAGATGATGAACAAGGAAGAATGACAGGTTATATGAGTAATTAGAACACAAAGGGATTCGGGGCGGGGCGTGATAAGCCAAAGAGTTCTATTTGAAAAATCAAGGTCGAAATATTTTCTTGAATGCCGACCGAGCGACGGGAAACACCCAGCCGACCAATCCAGCAGCCCGCGTCGATTTCAGCACCCGCCATGCTTTCAATGATGCGATCTTCGCGCCAATTGTAATTGACTCGCCCGGCAGAACTGATTTGCAGCGGGCAGGATCGTGTTAGCGGCGACTGGGTGCGCCAAACAGGCCACAGCCAGCGAGCATCGACACTAGAGTTGGCATTTCGGGCGTAGAGGTAAGTGGCTGTGATAATGCGATTGGCCCCTGTTGAATAACGTGCCGTTGTGGTGGATGCTGTAACAGCGCCGACATCATGGTTATATTGAGCTGCATGGGTCAGCGATGTTTGAGGAATGAGATTGATCGTGGCGCCGGCTAAAACGTCCGATAGCCTTTGTGTGCTGCGAAGGCCTTCAGGCGTAGTAAGGTTGTCACGAAACTTCATGCGTTGCGCCAGGCTCCCGCGCACAAGCTCTGCGCCGTTATCTTTGCCCAAAATGCGACTGATCAGGCCGGCAGTGATTTGGTGGCTGTCGCTCACACGATCAATACCCGAAAAGGCATTGGGCGAGAACATGGTTAATTCGTTGAAATCCCTCGGTGCTGTATCAAAAATCGGATATGCGTTTTGATCTTGTAAAGGTGTATGGGCGTACACGACCCGAGGCTCTAGCGTATGGGTGAGCGGGCGGTTAAATACCTCGGTTGAGCGTTCAAGTCTGAGGCCTGCGTCTAGGCTGAAGGTGGGTATGGTGCGGTGATAGGTATTGGGGTTAGGGTTTGCGTTCGCAGTGATCGATGTGTTGAGGGGCGCATCCATCCAGTATCTGGCAGTATTGATACTTAATTTGGGATCAATCCAACCCCAATGGGTGTACCAAGGACGATTAAAGTGGACCAGTGCGTGCCAGCGTGAGCCTTGTCGCCATTGTGGAGTAGGATCAAGCGATAAGTTAGGGCGATCAAAACGGTTGAACTCGGTTTCAACAGAAGCTACCGTTCCCCAAGGAAGGTTATATCGGCTGGTCAAGCCGAGTTGTGGGCTGCGCTGATAGGGCGCCACCATCAGCGCGCTAGGGTCAAGCCCTTGCAAAACTTGCCATTGCTGCACGCGAGCGTAGCCCAGCGTGTTTTCTCCCCACTCGGGAATGGATCGTTGAATATCCAGAACCTGGGGCAGTAAGCGCGGCTGTAGGTTGGTATAAATTCGAGACGTACTTCCTGAGCTCGCACCTAGACGGAAACCGCCTGAACTGGCACCCGTGGTGGCAGCTGCAGCCGCCGCCGCACCGAGCAAGCTGGGATCGACCGCAAAAGTGGCGGTACGGGGGAAATCTTTCCAGTAGTTGTCATCTGAGGCTTTTAAACCATAGGTGCGGAATTGCCAATGGGTATCCCAACGCGTGATTTGTTGCCAATACAAGGCATGTCGTGATGCTTGGGTTAATTGGTCTTTAGGCATGGTGTGGATATTCACCTGCCCTTCATGGTCATATTGCAGATAGCGGTATTCCACTTCCCCCGAAGGCCCACGCCGTGAGCTGTAGATGGGGGTCAGGGTGGCATCTTGGTTGGGAGCGATATTCCAGTAGTAAGGGGCTCCTAGCTCGGTACCACTACGGCTATCAATTCGAAAAAAAGGTGTGAGCCAGCCCGAGCGTCTTTCATTACCCAGCGGAAATGAAAGCAGCGGCAGGGGAATGGTGGGCGCGCCCAAAACATACAGTTGAGTGTTCTTCGCCCAGGCTTCATTTTTTTCAAAATCAAAACGAATTTGTTGACTGCGTAATTCCCACATGGGTGGGGTAGTTGATGTGGGGGGTTCTGCGATGTGGGTTTCTTGCTGATCTGCTGGAACATCGCGCATCATGCGTTGCATATTGAATGATGTTTGCTTGAGCGGTTGTCCGGCTTCACGCGCAGGTGCCGTATAGGCATCCAGCAAGCAACTCGTGAGCTGTGCACGTTCTAGAACCAAATGTTTGTCATCGATAAAAGTCAATCGAGCGGCCTTACCCCCCAAGGTTTGGTCGCTGAAGAAGAAAACTGGTTCATCAAAGTAACCTTCGATGTTGTCGATTTGTAAGTGTAATTCCTGGCCCTTGGCATACGTATTGCCTTGTTGAACTTTGACGTTAGGCCCGGGCACATGTGCCCAGCGGGTTTTTTGGTTGAAATGCATTTCGGGCGCTTGAATCCGGATTTTGCCTTTGAGCACGTAGGCATCGCCTGTGGCGGTGCTGGTGCCTTCAGGTGTGCCCTCGATGGTTTGCGCCCTTAAGTCAATGGTATCTTCTTGAATAAGAATGAATGATGCAGCAGAATCTTGCGCCCAGATGCTCAGGGGCAGCCATGGCCATAAAAGCCCGACAACCAGTGTTCGTAAGTGATGAAATTTCAGTGTTTCGCAGAGCATTGCATTTCAAGGCGGATAATATAAGCCAGCGCTTAATGAATTGATGAGTTTAGCCCCTTAGGGGGGCATTCCCATGAGTTCCATGCGTTCAACAGGAATAATCTTCTCATGAATACCCGACCAAACTCACAATCTTCTATTGTATGGGCTCATCCTGAGCGTCAAACAGAGTTTCAATCTTGGCTAGAGCCTTTGATATCACAATATAGGCTTGAGCCGGCTTCATTAGCCCTGGCCAGCTCCGATGCCAGTTTTAGGCGCTATTTGCGCATTCAGTCGCAGGATGGCGGGGCCAGTTACATCATCATGGACGCACCCCCTGCGCATGAGGACGTATCGCCGTTTGTGCGCGTGGCCGCATTGATGCTAAAGGCGCAATTACACGGCCCCCACATTTATGAGAAAGATGAACAGCGCGGTTTTTTATTGCTCAATGACTTAGGCAATGATTTGTATTTGGGCGCACTCACGCACGCCCAACCTGACCAGGCTGATGCGCTGATGCGAGATGCGATTCGGGCCCTGGTGCAATGGCAGGTGGGCGTGGATGCCCAAACATTGCCGATTTATGATGAAGCCCTGTTGCGGCGCGAGCTCGATTTATTTCCACAGTGGTGTGTAAAGGCTGAGTTTGGTGTGGAGTGGAATGCCGCGCAGCAAGCGGTTTGGGATCGAGTGAGTCAACGATTGATTGACAGCGCATTGGCGCAGCCACGGGTCGCCGTTCACCGTGATTGGATGCCGCGTAATTTGATGATCAGCACACCCAATCCCGCCATATTAGACTTTCAAGATGCCGCCTATGGCCCCATTACCTACGATATCGCTTCATTGTTGCGGGATGCCTTTATCAGTTGGGATGAAGAGCGTGAAATTGATTGGGCGGTACGTTACTGGGAACAAGCGCGGCAGGCGGGCTTGCCTGTGCACGAGGATTTTGGTGCGTTTTGGCAGGCCCTAGAGTGGATGGGCTTGCAGCGACATTTGAAAGTGCTCGGCATATTTTGCCGTTTGAAGCATCGTGATGGTAAGCCTCGATACGCTTCGGATTTGCCTCGGTTTTTTGCTTATGCCACCAAAGTAGTCTTGCGTTATCACGAATTAGGGTCCTTGTTGGCGCTGATAGAGCCTTTGTCTGGATTGAAAACGGAAAACGGGTATACCTTGCGCTGATGGCTCGATTAAGAACCCTCGTGCTGGTGCTGGGTGATCAGCTTGATTTGGATGCAGCGGTTTTTGATGGCTTTGATGCGGCGCAGGATGCCGTATGGATGGCCGAGGTCAAGGAAGAATCCACCCATGTATGGTCAAGCAAACAGCGCATTGCATTATTCTTGAGCGCCATGCGGCATTTTGCCCAGGCTTTGCGCGATGCGGGTCGGTCGCTGCATTATCATCGGCTGGATCATGCCACTAGCGGAGTGGGGCCTGATAATTTGGGTGCTCGGCTGCAAGCCGATTTGGCTACCCTGAACCCCGAGCGTGTGGCGCTGACGGCTCCGGGTGACTGGCGAGTGTTGCAGCAAATCAAAGCTGCCGTGGTGGCCGCTGGTTTACCCTTGGATATTTGCAAAGATCGCCACTTCTTCACCACAGTAGCGGATTTCGCCGCCCATGCCAAAGGGCGTAAAAGCCTGCGCCTAGAGTACTTTTACCGTGAATTACGGGTTCGGCATCGCATCTTGATGGATGGTGATCAGCCCGTGGGCGGGCAGTGGAACTTTGACGCGGATAACAGGGAAGCATTTAGGTCGCAAGGCCCGGGTGCAATACCGGCGCGAGCCACCTTCGCGCCGGACTCGATCACGCTGGAAGTGATGGGCATGGTGAATCAACATTTTGCCCAACACCCCGGCACCTTAGAGAGTTTTGCGTGGCCTGTGACTCGCGCTCAGGCATGGCAAGCCTTGCAAACATTTATTCAAGAGCGTTTGCCTTTGTTTGGGCGTTATGAAGATGCCATGTGGCCTGGTGAGCCTTGGCTTTATCATTCTCACTTGTCGGCTGCCATGAACCTCAAATTGCTGAGTGCCCATGAGGTGGTGCAAGCAGCAGAAGGGGCTTATCGCAGTGGGCATGTTCCCTTGCAAAGTGCCGAGGGCTTTATTCGGCAGGTGCTGGGGTGGCGTGAATATGTGCGTGGCATTTATTGGACGCAGATGCCCGACTACCTCTCGCGCAATGCACTCGATGCTCAAGAAGATCTGCCGGCATGGTTTTGGACTGGCCATACCGATTTGGCTTGTTTGCGGGATGTGTTGCAGCAAACGCTGGCACATGGCTATGCGCACCATATCCAGCGTTTGATGGTCACGGGCTTGTTCACTTTACTATTGGGGGTGCGGCCGCAGCAGGTGCACGCCTGGTATTTATCGGTTTATGTGGATGCGGTTGAATGGGTTGAAGTGCCCAACACCGTGGGCATGAGTCAGTATGCGGATGGTGGCCTCATGGCCAGCAAGCCTTACGTGGCAACGGGTAAATACATTCAACGCATGGGCGGGCCCTGTGCAGGCTGCCATTATGACCCAGCACTACGAGAAGGTGAGCGTGCCTGCCCGTATACAACGTTATATTGGGATTTTTTAATGCGCCATGAGTCGCTTTTGGCGCGTAACCCCCGCATGGCTTTGCAAGTGAAAAACCTCGCACGCATGAGCGACACTCAAAAGCAAGCCGTTACATTACGTGCTGATGCCATACGGCGTGGGCAGGTGGGGGTGAAAGAACAGCAACTAACGCTTTAGATCAAATGGCGATCAACTTTGAAGCAATGCTTCTACTAATAGCGATGATCCGTTCTTAATCCCCCCCGCTAATTCCGCTGCCAGAGCACTCGAACCCGTTGCTCACCCTCGTTGTAGTGTTGGGTTAACTGCCCTTTGTGGCTGCGTTCAAC
>JAUMCS010000018.1:0-5269 GCA_032122355.1 Burkholderiaceae bacterium | reverse complement strand
AACGCACGGGCAATATGAATACCTGTGGTGGTGATCACCACAGAATCGGCGCTGGAATGATCGGTGCTGGTGGTAAATTCAGTGTTATCACTCAGTTTCATGATGCGCTCTAAGGGATGCTCAGTCATTTCGCGATCAGCCACATGTTGAATTAAAGCCATAATCTCAGCCTGATGCAGTGAAAAATAAGCGCCGCCTAACTGCACAATTCCAGCAGGATCATTGGCTGCGATTCGTCGGCATGCAGGACACTTCAGCACGGGTGGCGGAATCGACTTTACCGCAGCCAGATCCGGTGCACTCACCCAGCGCCAGCGGCCTTTGCGCACTGAAGCATGACAGACTGGGCAAGTACTGCCATCAAGGGGTTTTTGATGGTTGCGGTAGGGGTCATGTTCAAATTCGCACAAAATTCGAGATCCGCGCTGGCCCGATTCAAAACGAGGCTGAATAAATTCTGTTGACATACAAGATTCTCATGGATGTGATCAGTACCATGAGCATGGAGCAGGCCGGTCTGATGTACGATGAGGCTGAACAATGAAAACAGAAATAGCCAACGTATTTGTTGGCAGTAGGATGATGAAAACATTAGCGGAGGATAGGGCGTTATGCACATCGTTTGTTCGGGTGGGGGGCCAGCAGGCTTATATGCCGCATTACTGTTGAAACAACAGCACCCCAACGACTGCATAGAAGTGTTTGAGCAAAAGCCCCCAAACGGTTCGCTGGGGGCGGGCTTGATTTTGCCCGAAGGATTACGCGACACATTGCGAGTGGCTGACGCGCCCACAGCTGAGGCTATTGAGCAGGCATTAATTGGCTGGGATACCATCGCCATTCAGCGGGGTACGCACCACATCCGCTCGGGTGGTCACCGCCTCAGCGGAATCGCTCGACAGCAATTGATTGAGATTTTCACCCACCATTGCCATCAGCTCGGCGTGATCTTGCACATGGGCCAATCGGCTGAAAATAGTCATACTCAACAGTGTGATTTGATGATCGCTGCCGAGGGCGTACACAGCCCCTTGCGCCAGCAATATGCCGCTGTATTCCAACCCCGCATCCAAGAAAGTCAGTGTCTCTATCTATGGCTGATCACATCACACGTCGAAAAAGCATTAACTCTCAGCTTTCAAAATACCCCCGACGGTTGGTTCCACGCACACGTATACCCCTATGCTGATGGGCTTTCCTCATTCATCATCGAGGCTCCAACCCAAAATTGGCAACAAGCGGGGCTTTTACAAGCAGATGCCAACCGATTGCTGGCATGGGGTGAGGCCACATTCGCCGATCTTCTGCAGGGTCGGGCGTTACGCATTCAGCCTGGGGCATCCAAGTTAATACAGCCCTTTAAGCATGTGCAGTGTGAAAGCTGGGTGGCCCAGCATGGTCGCTACCCTATCGTGTTGATGGGCGATGCGGCGCATACAACCCATTTCTCAATTGGTTCTGGTACACGATTGGCGCTGGAAGATGCCATCGCTTTGGCGCACTGTTTGAAAACAAAGCCTTCTTCCAAAGAGGGGTGGATGGAAGCGTTAGGACAATATGAGCAACAACGCAGGGTGGCTGTGCGTAAACTACAAAACGCTGCTCGTAACAGTCAAGAGTGGTTTGAAAACGTCGCTTTGCGTGCCCATTTGACCTTGCCCACCTTCGCATACTCTGCAGTAACCCGTAGCCAGCGCATGAGCCATGAGGATCTGCGCCGTCGTGATCCAGCCTTTATTCATGAAGTCGAATCGGCATTTGCCGCCCCATCCGTTCAGCCCATGCAGGCCGCTGCATACGCCGATAAGTGCCTGCCCCTATTCACACCCTATCGAGTGCGGGATGTGATACTGAAGAATCGTATCGTGGTCTCACCCATGGCCCAATATCAGGCTAAAAATGGCATGGTGGGCGATTATCATTTGATGCATCTGGGTGCACGAGCGCTGGGCGGTGCGGCTTTGGTTATGACAGAAATGACCAGTGTGAGCCCCCAGGGCCGCATCACACCTGCTTGTGCGGGTATCTGGAATGAAGCTCAAATGCAAGCCTGGGCGCGCATCACACAGGCGGTGCATGAGCACTCAGATGCGCGCATCGGTATACAGCTAGGCCACGCAGGGCCTAAAGGCTCAACCCCAGTTCCTTGGCATGAAAGTCCTCAACCTCAGCTTGGGGCATCTGAGCACGATGATACCTATCCATGGCCCTTGATCTCGGCCAGTGCTTTGCCCTATGATAAGGGTCATAGCGCTGTACCACGAGCCATGACTCGGCAAGACATGGACCAAGTGCTCGAGCAATTCAAAGGTGCCACGCGCCATGCCGCGCAGGCCGGTTTTGATTGGCTGGAGCTGCACTGCGCACACGGATATTTATTGTCCGCATTCATTTCTCCATTAACCAATCGGCGTACAGATGAGTATGGTGGTGATTTAACTGCGCGCTTACGTTACCCTCTTGAGGTATTCACGGCTATTCGTTCTGAATGGCTGGCGCATTTGCCCATTTCTGTGCGCATTTCAGCTTGCGATTGGGTGCTCGGGGGAACTACCCCAGAAGATGCCGTAGAAATTGCCAAAGCTTTCAAGGCAGTGGGGGCGGATATGATCGATTGCTCATCGGGGCAGGTCAGTCCATTGCAGCAACCCATTTATGGGCGTATGTACCAAACGCCTTTCTCTGATCGAATTCGGCAGGCGGCACAAATACCGACTATCGCTGTCGGTGCCATTACGGATGCTGATCAAGTCAATGGCATTTTGGCCGCGGGTCGCGCCGATTTATGTGCGATTGGTCGCCCTCATTTGGCGCACCCGGCTTGGACCCTAGAGCAAGCTGTGCGTATGGGTTCGCAACAAGTGGCATGGCCGCATTCCTATGCGTCTGGACAAGCTTGGGCTGAACGATATTTTCAAACGAAAGCATGATATGAATTCTCCACACTCATTACAGCAACCCCCTTTGGCGCCATCAGATGGCTCGGCATTTCAACCTCAGCTTCAGCACATAGGTTGGTCTGAGCAGCAAGGCGTAGGCATGATTACTTTGCAGCAGATCGGACGCAAAAATGCATTGACATTCGAGTCTTATGCAGAGTTGAAAACTGTATTTCAGCAATTGCACGATGTGCCTGCTATTAAGGCCGTTGTGCTCACGGGGGCGGGTCATGAATTTTGTTCGGGCGGCGATGTTCACCACATTATTGGACCGCTGCTGCAAATGAAAGCGCCGGAGCTATTGGCCTTCACGCGCATGACGGGCGATGTTGTGGCGGCCATGCGCAAGTGCCCGCAGCCGATTGTGGCAGCTATCGATGGCATTTGTGTGGGCGCAGGTGCGGCCTTGGCTATGGCGGCCGATGTGCGCTTGGGCACATCTCGCAGCCGAACCGCCTTTTTATTTAGCCGTGTCGGTTTGGCGGGGTGCGATATGGGCGCATGTGCGTTATTGCCGCGTATCATCGGGTTGGGGCGTGCCAGTGAATTATTATTCAGTGGCCGTATCATGCTTGGTGATGAAGCCGAACGTTGGGGTTTTTTCAACCGATTATGTGCGCCCGATGATTTGCCAGAAGAATCGCTGCGTTGGGCCAAAGATTGTGCATCGGGCCCCAGTTTTGCGCATCAAATGACAAAAACCATGTTGCAACAAGAGTGGAATATGGGGTTAGAGCAAGCCCTTGAGGCCGAAGCGCAGGCCCAAGCTTTGTGTATGCTTACACAAGACTTTGCTCGAGCTTATGAAGCATTTGCGCACAAACTCACACCTACGTTTCAGGGTAATTGAACCCATCCATGGAGTATGGCATTGCAACAGAATGAATTTTCAGCTCCCTTTTGGGATGCCCATCATGCCAATTTGGGGCGGCAAGCTGCTGCATGGGCTTCAACCGTGGTACATCATGCGCATCGTTCATCAGATGACTCGGGGGAAATGGATAACACCTGCCGTCAAATGGTCCAGAAATTGGCGCAGGCGGGCTGGCTTCAATACGCGGTGCCTTCTAACAATAAGCCTCTCGATGTGCGGGCATTATGTGTACTGCGGCAAACCTTTGCGCAGCAAAATGCCTTACTCGATTTTGTATGGGTGATGCAAGCATTGGGTGCTGGGCCTATATCCTTGTTTGGCAGCGACACCCAGCGTATGCAATACCTACCGCGGGTGGCTCAAGGATTGGCTGTGCCGGCTTTTGCGTTAAGTGAGCTCCATGCAGGTTCTGATGCCGCAGCTCTGACATGTCAGGCCACACGGCTCAGCCCAGCTATGGGTGGTGGGTATGAGCTCAATGGTGAAAAAGCCTGGGTATCGAACGGTGGTATGGCTGATTTTTATATCGTATTTGCCCGATTAGAGCCCGCAGTCGCTACATCGCTTAAAACTCAAAACACCAAGCGTACGGCGGGTATTAGCGCTTTTATTGTGGATGCAAACACACCGGGTTTGATCATAGAACAGCGGGTGTCCTTGATGTCTCCACACCCGATGGCGCACTTGCGCTTCGATCAATGTCGCATTTCAACGAACCAACGCATAGGCGCTGAAGGTGAAGGGTTTGCGATCGCCATGTGCACCTTAGATGTATTTCGTGCAAGCGTAGCAGCAGCGGCGGTGGGAATGGCGCGCCGTGCCATGCACGAAGCAGTAAGCTATGCCCGTCAGCGTCCCATGTCGGGGCAATTCTTGGCGGATTTGGCATTAACGCAAGCCCGCATAGCGACGATGGCTGCTCAAATCCAGGCGGCTGAATTGCTCATGGCTCAGGCAGCATGGTTGTGTGATCAGGGCCAGCCTCATACACAGGCATCTGCCATGGCCAAGTGGGTGGCTACCGAAAATGCGCAAAAAGTAGTCGATGCGGCTGTGCAGATGTGTGGCGCGCGAGCGGTTGTAGCGCAGCATCCCCTTGAGCAGTTGTATCGTGATGTCAGAGCCTTGCGTATCTACGAGGGTGCAAGTGAGATTCAGCAGTTGATCATTGCACGTGAGTTGCTGCGCACGGTGTCGGATGCTGAAAGCAACTAAATCAATTCCCCTATGCTTTACTTGGTTAATGCTTGCAAAGTCTTTTTGATTAATGTCATAATAGCGGACTGCGTTGACGAGAAGTAGCCAAACGAAGCAAAGCTGAGTTAAGTGAATTTTTAGCGCGATGTTCTTTAAAAATTAACAGCCGATAAGTGTGGGTGTTTGGTGGTGAATATCTTGTGGTCTATGACCATGAGGTGAAAGCCTCAAACGCTCATGAAGTGAAGTTCACTTCAAT
>JAUMCS010000017.1:0-12866 GCA_032122355.1 Burkholderiaceae bacterium | reverse complement strand
TTGACCTCATTTTGTCCGAAATTTTTGCCATCTTGAAATCGGTCAGGCTCCTCAATTTCGGGATTGTTCGCTGAAAACGGATTTATTCAGATGGGACTACTTATAAAAGTCCGTTCGTACCAAGCCAGCAAACTAGCATCGGGGAATTCCCTTAACCGTACCTTGTGGCGAGCAGGTCCTCACCCGACCAACAATATTGATCACATGGGCAATACCGCGGTCATCGGCCAGACTGAGGTGGAGTGTTGCTGCGGGTGTGACCGTACCTCTGCTTGCTGCCCATGACATTCGTGTGCGGGTGCCGGTTATTCTTAAGCGACTGCTAGGCAACGCAACTGTTTTCAGCGCTCGACTGCCCGCTTCGCATACCGCGCGCAAGGGAGCCCCCTGGCATACACAATCGCCTGAACGGCCTGTGTGAATGACATAACAGCCCGTACCAGCGATGTTGGTATTGCTTTGAATGGATAATTGAATATTTTCATTTAGGGATATGGCTGTGGCTCGCACATACTGCAGGTCGTGCCAAAGTGTATTGGCCATTCCTTCCAGTCGCCTTAAATCCATCATATTCTGATACGACGGTGCTGCTATGCACGTCAAAATTCCCAAGACACTGCCGGTGATGCAAGTTTCTATGAGAGAAACACCCTTTTGCTGACAACGCTTACTTTTCAAAGCCACTCCATGAATCGAAATTGGAATGGGTATAACTGTAAGTAAGTGAGGCTTGCGTTCAGCCCTTCGTCAGTTGCACATCAAATGGGGTGTAGCCCCCTGAAAGAGGGTATAAAGCTCGGGCGCAGATGAATTCAGTATTGTGTGTGACAGCGGAAATTAAATACTTTGAATCAACTGACTGAAGTCATCAATATCTTCAAAGCTGCGGTAAACCGAGGCAAATCGGACATACGCCACTTTGTCAATCCGTTTGAGTTCGCGCATAATCAACTCACCTAGGCGCGAAGATGGAATTTCTCGCTCGGGCAAGGTCATCAGTTGTTCTTCAATACGGGTAATTGCATCATCCACTTGCGGAGTACTGACAGGGCGCTTTCGTAAAGCAAGCTGCATGGATGCGCGCAGTTTATTGGCACTAAACTCTTGCCGAGAACCGTCTTTTTTGACTACCACGGGCAGGCTAATTTCAGCCCGCTCGTAGGTGGTAAAGCGTTTCTCGCATGGGGTATTTTGGCATTTGCGCCGCCGCCGAATGGCATCGCCTTCATCCGATACCCGCGTTTCAACCACTTGGGTATCGGTGTGTCCGCAAAAGGGGCAGCGCATACGCTGATGCTTTAGCGGTAAACGGGAAAGTCACGCGTTAGGGCGCTGACCTGGCTGCGCACCTGTGCAATGTTTTCCTCATTATGCGGATTATCAAGAACATCCGCAATCAAGTGCGCCGTCATGCGGGCTTGCTCTTCCTTGAATCCACGAGTAGTCATCGCAGGTGTGCCTAGCCGAATACCGCTGGTGACCATAGGTTTTTGTGGGTCATTCGGTATACCGTTTTTATTGCAGGTCATGTGTGCTGCACCGAGTATGGCTTCAGCTTCTTTACCAGTGAGGTTTTTG
Source organism: Burkholderiaceae bacterium (assembly GCA_032122355.1). Taxonomy (GTDB): domain Bacteria; phylum Pseudomonadota; class Gammaproteobacteria; order Burkholderiales; family Burkholderiaceae_C; genus RFTU01. The sequence goes on along the minus strand of JAUMCS010000017.1, from coordinate 11,288 downwards.
GGGCGTAAGTCAACCAGCATTACATGGCTTTGAGTGCCACCACTGACAATCCGTAGGCCCCTCTCAATCAAGGTTTGAGCCAAAACATTCGCATTGGCGACCACTTGCTGCTGATAGGCTTTGAAGTTGGGTTGAAGGGCCTCTTGGAATGCAACCGCCTTACCCGCAATCACATGCATCAACGGGCCGCCTTGCAAACCTGGGAATATGGCACTGTTGAGTTTTTTGGCTAAATCTTCGTTGTTACACAAAATAATCCCACCACGTGGGCCACGCAAGCTTTTATGGGTGGTGCTGGTAACCACATCAGCAAAGGGCACGGGGTTAGGGTACACGCCGGCCGCAATCAAGCCCGCATAGTGGGCCATATCTACCATCAAGTAGGCTCCAACTGATTTGGCTACTTTGGCAAAACGTTCAAAATCGATATGCAGCGAGTACGCACTGGCTCCGGCGATAATTAACTTGGGTTTGTGCTCTTGGGCCAGTCGCTCCATGTTGTCGTAGTCGATGGCTTCTTGCGCATTCAGGCCATAGCTCACTACCTTGAACCATTTGCCGCTGATATTGAGTGGCATGCCGTGTGTGAGGTGGCCGCCTTCAGCCAAACTCATACCCATAATGGTATCGCCTGGGTTAAGTAAGCTAAAAAATACGGCTTGATTGGCTTGTGATCCTGAATTGGGTTGCACATTGGCAAATTGAGCACCATAGATTTGTTTGAGACGATCAATCGCTAATTGTTCAACCACGTCTACATTTTCACAGCCGCCGTAGTAACGCTTACCTGGATAGCCTTCGGCATATTTATTAGTAAGTTGCGAGCCTTGAGCGGCCATCACAGCGGGTGAAGTGTAGTTTTCACTGGCAATCAGCTCAATATGGTCTTCTTGGCGCTGATTTTCGGCTTGAATAGCCGCCCAAATTTGGGGGTCAACATTGGCAAGGGTAGATTGGGTACGATCAAACATTTCGGTTCCGTTCGGTCTAGAGTGAGTTGCCACAGGATTAGGGCAAAGAATTTCTCAAAGAGATTATTTTAATACTTTCGCCTGGGTTTTGGCATCTGTTGCGGGGATATCCGCATCATAGTCATATTCATCTGATTGGGTAGGGGGTAAATCTGGGGCGTTTTTTGGCCCTTTAGGAGCCCTTGACCCTGTATCAGATGTCTTAACGACAATCTCAGTGCGGGGTGAGACTTTCTCGCCGGAGCTCACTTTTTTGATGAATGCATACTCCGCCAGTACTTTGGCCGGATAGGTGCTATCTTCCCCCACGGCACCCACATAGCAGGATAAGCCTTCAGCCGTGGAGCCCATTTTAGTGATGCAATCTTTCAAAATTTGGGCACCTACTTTGAGGTTGCTCAATGGATCAAAAACGGCGTAATCACCCCCAAATAATTTCAGTTTATGGGTATGAATATGCGTCATGACTTGGGTTAAGCCTTGAGCACCTGCTGTACTTTGGGCATAGGGGTTAAAGCCAGATTCAATGGCTACAAGAGCCAAAAGCATTTCAGGCTCTATTTTCGCTATGGGTCCAATTTTCCAGGCTTCTTGTACGATACGGGCAACCGGTTCTGGTGCTACCTTATAGCGCCTTGAAAGCCATTTGGCGGTGAGGGCTTGTGGCCTATTCAGCGATTTGGGGTCGATGGCAGCAACTCGATGAATCGCTTTGAGATCTTGAATGGGTTCTAGGATATCCCCTTCATCGATCAGGCGAGCGTGATAGCGTTGAGTAAGCCAGCGCAGGGTATTGATTTCAAACTCGTATTGAAGTAATTCCTGGCTAGCAACTATCCCCACTACGATGACTGTGGCCAAACCGAGAGTGGCCAGTAACCTGTGTACCCAGCGCAGTAAACCAGTGCTTAATATGCTGGGTGTTGGATGCGTGAGCAACCGTTTTATCTTGAACAGGAGGTTTTTAAAAAACATAATTTTTTCGCAGTAATTCTGGATTGGGTATGCACAAAACCTAAAAAGGTACAACAATAACGCATTGATTCAGCCACGACGTTAGCATTATCATGCAATATCAAGATTTACGAGATTTCATTCAACAATTAGAGCAAACCGGCGAACTGCTTCGAGTTTCCACGGCAGTCAGCCCTTTTTTAGAAATGACGTCGTTGAGTGACCGCAGTTTAAAGGCACAAGGTCCGGCCTTGTTGTTCACACGGCCAGTGGGTAGCAATATCAGTGCGCTCACAAATTTGTTTGGCACAACCAAACGAGTGGCCATGGGCATGGGGGCTGAATCTTTGCGAGAGTTGCGCGAGGTGGGGCGTTTATTGGCCAAACTCAAAGAACCCGACCCACCCAAAGGGCTCAAAGATGCAGGGCGTTTGTTTCAAATGGCCAAGGCGCTTTGGGACATGAAGCCTAGCACTGTGCGCAAACCTGCTTGTCAGGAAGAAGTGATTGAAGGCTCAGATGTGGATTTGGCTAAGCTACCTGTTCAAACGTGTTGGCCAGAAGATGTGGGGCCGCTGATTACATGGGGCTTGGTGATTACTCGAGGTCCGCAAAATGTCGCTTCGCCACGATCAAGGCAAAATTTAGGCATATACCGCCAGCAAGTCATTGGCCCCAATTGCACCATCATGCGCTGGTTAGCCCATCGGGGTGGGGCGCTTGATTTCAGGGATTTTCGGCGTGTCAACCCGGGTCAATCTTTTCCGATAGCAGTGGCTTTGGGTGCAGACCCCGCCACCATTTTAGGTGCCGTGACTCCTGTGCCCGACACTTTGAGTGAATATCAATTTGCCGGTTTATTGCGCGGTGGGCGCACCCTATTAGCTCAAACCCAAGTAGGGCAGGGTGATGTCAAACTACATGCTCCGGCCACTGCTGAATTTGTACTCGAAGGCCATATTCCCGCAGCCCCTTTAGGTTTTGAGGGGCGTAGCGCTTATGGTATTACCACCAAGGAAATCCATGGTTATCTTCATGCTCTAGAGGGGCCCTTTGGTGACCATACGGGTTATTACAACGAACAAGATTGGTTCCCTGTATTCCAAATTGATCGCATCACGCATCGGCAATCACCCATTTATCACTCAACCTATACCGGCAAGCCTATTGATGAGCCCGCGGTGCTGGGGGTGGCACTGAACGAAGTATTTGTGCCCATTTTGCAAAAGCAGTTTCCTGAAATCACCGATTTTTATTTGCCGCCTGAGGGGTGCAGCTATCGCATGGCGGTAGTGAGTATCAAAAAAAGCTATGCGGGGCACGCCAAGCGCGTCATGATGGGGGTGTGGAGCTTTCTGCGGCAGTTCATGTATACCAAATTCATTGTCATCACGGATGATGATGTGGATATCCGCAGTTGGCCCGATGTGATTTGGGCCATTACCACCCGCATGGACCCTGTACGGGATGTGACCTTGGTTGAGAATACGCCTATAGATTATCTCGACTTTGCTTCGCCGGTGAGTGGTTTGGGTGGGAAAATGGGTTTAGATGCCACCCATAAATGGCCCGGAGAAACTCAGCGCGAGTGGGGTAGGGTGATCACCATGCCTGCTGAAGTGACCAGCAAAATGGAAAACCTCTGGCAAGAGATCATTCAATCGAAGCAGAAAGGGTAAACCGCCAATGGAAGCGTTATGGGTATCGACGGGTGTAGTAGCTTTGGCAGAAATGGGTGACAAAACCCAGCTGTTGGCTTTTATTTTGGCTGCTCGCTTTAAAAAGCCAGTTCCCATCATTTTGGGTATTCTGGTTGCAACATTAATCAATCATGGTTTGGCCGGTGCTTTAGGGGCTTGGATTACAGCTCAGCTTAGTCCTGAGGTGTTGTGCTGGATTTTGGGTTTGTCATTTTTGGGTATGGCTGCCTGGACCATGATTCCCGATAAAATCGAAGAGGAAGAAACCAAAATTGCGCACCGATGGGGGGTGTTTGGAGCAACCTTTATCAGTTTCTTTTTGGCGGAAATGGGTGATAAAACCCAAATTGCCACCATTGCCATGGCGGCGCATTATGCTGCCTCGGTGTCAGTCGTGGTGGGTACGACCCTAGGGATGCTTATTGCCAATGTGCCAGCGGTTTATTTAGGTGAAAAGCTAGCTCATAAAATTCCGATGAAGCTGGTGCATAGCATAGCCGCTGTCATTTTTGCGGTATTGGGCGTTGCTACGCTCTTGGGAGTAGACTCTCTTGTTGGGCTGGATATGCATTTCTAAAATTTGCACCCTTTTTGTTTTGATGCTCAAGGTCTAGCGAAAACTCATTCCATAGGTGTGTGGGCTTGGTAAAATGGGGCTTTTCTAAGTCTGCCTGAAGTTGTTAAATTCATAGCACTATCACTCAAATCAGCGGACAATACAGACTATGACCACCCTCACACCTACCCCTGATTTAGTGATCCCCACCGCCGACCGCACTATACCCTCGGCAAAGCCCCTCACTTCCTACCGGCCATTTTGGGCTAAGCGCTTTGGTACGGCTCCATTTTTGCCTATGAGCCGCCAAGAAATGGAGGCTCTAGGGTGGGATTCTTGCGATGTCATCATCGTTACGGGTGATGCCTACGTAGATCATCCGAGTTTTGGTATGGCCGTGATTGGCCGTACCCTTGAGGCGCAAGGCTTTCGGGTGGGTATTATTGCGCAACCCGACTGGAACAGTGCCGAGGCATTTAAAGCCTTAGGCCGGCCTAACCTGTATTTTGGTGTGGCTGCAGGTAATATGGATTCGATGATCAACCACTACACGGCCGATCGTAAAATTCGCCGTGATGATGCATACACCCCTGGGGGTGTTGCAGGCAAACGGCCTGATCGCGCTACCTTGGTCTATACCCAGCGTTGTAAAGAAGCGTTCAAAGATGTGCCCGTGATTATTGGTGGTATTGAAGCCAGTCTCAGGCGCATTGCCCATTATGACTATTGGCAAGATAAAGTACGCCGCTCTATTTTGGTGGATAGCAAAGCCGATTTATTGATGTACGGTAATGCTGAGCGTGCCATTATTGAAGTGACACACCGTTTGGCTAAACGCCAACCCATTGAAAGCATTACCGATGTGCGAGGTACGGCTTTTGTTCGCAAACTCCATGACCCGCAGCTGGCTGGCTGGTTTGAAGTGGATTCAAGCGAAGTTGATCAGCCTGGCAAAATTGATGCTTTGCTCAATCCTTACCTAGGCATGGAAGAAAATGCCCAAGCCAATGGTGAGAGTTGCAGCGCTGCTGAAAAAAACAATCTTTCATTGGCTGAAGCTCAAGACATGGGCAAAACATCCGTTAATCAGCCTGTGGAAGCCCCCATCCGCATCGTGCGCCAAACTTTGCAAAAGCAAAACGGGCGTGCGCTGGTCACCCCACGAGATAAAACGGTCATTCGACTGCCAGCTTACGAGCAAGTGAAACAAGACCCCGTTTTATACGCCCATGCCAGCCGGGTATTGCATTTAGAAACCAATCCTGGCAATGCGCGGGCTTTAGTGCAACGCCATGGTGATGGCCCTTCGGTGCGGGAGGTATGGATCAACCCTCCGCCCATACCATTGACTACGGATGAAATGGATCATGTTTTTGATCTGACTTATGCCCGGAGCCCTCACCCCACCTATGCCGATGAAAATGGCAGCCATGAGCACAGCACTAAAATCCCAGCTTGGGAGATGATACGGTTTTCTGTCAACATCATGCGCGGCTGTTTTGGTGGCTGTACTTTTTGTTCGATCACCGAGCATGAAGGGCGTATTATTCAAAGCCGCAGTGAAGACTCCATCATTCGCGAAATTGAAGACATACGCGACCGAGTGAAGGGGTTCACCGGTGTGATTAGCGACTTGGGTGGGCCTACGGCCAATATGTACCGCATTAGCTGTAAAAGCCCCGCCATTGAAGCCGCGTGCCGCAAGCCCAGTTGTGTTTACCCGGGCATATGCCCCAATTTGAATACCGATCATGGGCCGTTGATTAACATCTACCGCCGTGCTCGTGCTTTAAAGGGTATTAAAAAAATCTTGATCGGATCAGGCCTGCGCTATGACTTGGCAGTGCAATCGCCCGAATATGTGAAAGAGCTTGTGACGCACCATGTGGGGGGCTACCTCAAAATCGCGCCCGAGCATACCGAAACGGGGCCTCTATCTAAAATGATGAAGCCCGGAATGGGAAGCTATGACCGCTTCAAACAAATGTTTGACCGCTTCAGTGCGGAAGCCGGCAAAGAGCAATTTCTCATTCCTTACTTCATTGCAGCGCATCCTGGTACCAGTGATGAAGACATGATGAACCTGGCCCTGTGGCTCAAGCGCAATGGCTTTAGAGCCGATCAAGTGCAAACCTTCTACCCCAGTCCCATGGCAACCGCCACAGCCATGTATCACAGCGGCTTGAATCCATTAAAAGGCATCAGCCGCGATGAGCGCAAAGTAGAGCGGGTTGATATTACCCGAGGTGAAAAACGCCGCCGTTTACATAAAGCGTTTTTGCGTTACCACGATGCCAATAATTGGCCATTATTACGCGAAGCCCTCAAAGCCATGGGGCGTGCGGATTTGATTGGTAACGGCAAACATCATCTCATCCCGACTTGGCAACCTGCCACTGATGGAACTTATCACAGTGCGCGGCGCAAAAATAGCACCACCGGTGTACGCAAAGGGCAGGTGCTCACGCAGCATACCGGCTTGCCTCCTCGGTCGGGTGTGAAACGGTCATCGAGTAAGTGACCACTTTATGGAGCAAATGATTCAATCCATCAGCCCATTTTCCTTGCATGGAAAGAAGGGGCTGATTTTAGGCCTAGCTAATGATCACAGCATCGCCTGGGGTTGCACACAACTCGCTCATGCGCAGGGGGCTCAGATTCTGACCGGGTGCATTAACGATAAAGCTCGCCCCTACGTTGAACCTCTGGTGCAGCCCTTAGGTATCCCTTTGGTGCCCTGTAATGTTGAAGAGCCCGGTAGCCTTGAGCATTGGGTAGAAACAGCAGTACAACAAATGGGTGGCATTGATTTTGTCATTCATTCGATTGCCTGGGCACCGTTGGATGATTTGCATGGTCGCGTTCTTGATTCGTCGGCCAGTGGCTTTGCGCGTGCGATGGATATTTCATGCCATTCTTTTGCTCGCTTGGCTCGGCTTTGTGCGCCGCATATGCCCCATGGCGGGGCACTTCTCACGCTGAGCTACTTAGGTGCTGATGAAGTGGTGCCTCACTATGGCTTAATGGGCCCGGTAAAAGCTGCCCTAGAGTGTTTGGTGCGCTATCTGGCGCAAGAACTGGGTGAGCAAAATATCCGTGTTCATGCGGTTTCGCCTGGGCCTATTGCTACTAGGGCAGCATCAGGCATAGCGCATTTCGATGAGTTACTGGCCAATGCGCAGCAGCGCGCACCCTTGCGCCGATTGGTGACCTTGGATGAAATCGCGCAACTGTGCATGTTCTTATGCTCGCCGGCGGCCTCTGGTATGACCGGTCAAACCATTTATGTGGATGCCGGTTGTCATGCCATGGCTTGAATGGTTAGTGAATTATCATCATGCAAAACATCACTTTCGATGAACTGATCATCGGGCAAAGCGCCCAACTTCAGCGTGAAGTAAAGCAAACGGATATTGAGGCCTTTGCGGCTATTTCGGGTGATACCAACCCTGCTCACATCAATCCCGCTTTTGCGCAGCAAACGCCTTTTCATGGGGTGGTGGCGCACGGGATGTGGGAGGGCTCCTTAATTTCAGCCTTACTCGGCACACAATTACCAGGGCCCGGAACCATTTATCTACAGCAAAATTTAACTTTTAAACGCCCAGCCCGAATTGGTGATCAGCTAACGGCTAAAGTGACCGTAAAAAGCAAAGATGCTGCCAAACATCAGGTGTGGTTGGATTGCACCATTACCAACCAGCAGGGCCAACTTTTGGTATCCGGTGAAGCGCTGGTCATTGTACCCACACAAAAACTCAGCGTGTGAGCGTAGGCAATAGCCTTGCCACAGTGGGTGCATTGAGCGTGGTTTTTATCGGTCGGTTAGAACCCAATAAGGGTAAAAGATAATCTAAGAACGCAGGTGTAATGTCATTGCCTTGAGTATTGATCCACTGTGCCGCAAGTGTGCGGGTTTGGGATGCCACTGCCTGTAAAGGCTGCAAAACATATCGCACGGCATAGCCGCCATCGGGATGTGGGTGGCGCTGTATAGCTACCGAGCCCTGCATATGCCCGGCTGCGGCGAAGCGCACACCCTCAATGCCTACTTGGCGTGCCTCAGCTTGATCAACGTCGCTGTAGCAACCCAAAAAGCTGCGCTGTAAATAACCCAAAGTATCACCCCGCACACGGTTAATGCCTAATGTGGTTTTGATATGCTGGCATAAAAAATCAGCTAAAGTACCATTGCCTGAAAGTTGCAAATTGCCATAGGCATCATGCTCGTTTTGGGCAGCTAATGAGGCCATTAAAGGCTTGCCGTTCGCATCAGCAATACCTTCGGATACAGCCACCACACAACGCCCGAGGCGCGTATAAACCGATTGCACATCGGCGGCAAATTGCACAAGGGTGAAGCTGCGTTCAGGTACATAAATCAGGTGTGGGCCATCATTCGCATCCACCCGAGCGGCCGCTGCTGCTGCGGTTAGAAAACCGGCGTGGCGGCCCATGACTACGCCAATATAAACGCCCGTGAGGGCGGCATTATCTAAATCAGCGCCGGCAAAAGCCTGAGCCACAAAACGCGCCGCTGAAGGGTAACCCGGGCAATGGTCGGTGCCAACCAAATCATTGTCTATGGTTTTAGGGATATGCAGGCAAGCCAGTGGGTATTTGCTGGCAGTGGCCTGATTTTGCACGATGCGCATGGTTTCGGCGGAGTCATTACCCCCGATGTAAAAGAAATGCGTGATGCCATGTGCCTGCATCACCCTGAGCATCTTATGGCAGTAAGCCTCATCGGGCTTATCGCGCGTTGAGCCCAGTGCTGCAGCAGGGGTTAAGGCTACAACTTCTAGATGTTGCCTATCTACTGCCGTCAGATCAACAAAATCTTCTTGCAGAATACCCCGCACTCCATGGCGCGCACCATACACACAGGCCCCCCATTGCTGTTGCGCTTGTAAAACGATGCCCACCAAAGATTGGTTGATCACCACGGTGGGCCCGCCGCCTTGGGCGACCAGCACTTTCACAGGGGTATAGGCCATGGTATTCTTATGGGTTAACGAACGGCATCGGGTAATTCAATCTTGACTTCAAGAACTTCTAAGTTATCTTGTTTTTCCAAGCTTACCTTGATGTCATCGGAGTTGATGGAAACATACTTAGAGATTACCTGAACCAATTCTCTTTGCATGGCTTCAAGGTAGTCGGGGCGGCCCACGTTGCGGCCCGTGCGTTCATGCGCCAGGATGATTTGCAAACGATCTTTGGCCACCGATGCGGTGGTTTTTTTTTCGCCTAAAAAGAAAGATAAGAAAGACATACGACTTACCTCCGGCCAAATAGACGTTGCAGTAAACTGGGTTTGTCCGCTTCCGTAAACCGCAAAGGTAGGTTTTCACCTAAAAAACGCCCGACCACATCTTTATAGGCCTCTGCCACTTCAGAGCCATCTAAATGAATAGCCGGTACCCCTTGGTTTGATGCATCTAGAACACGATCACTCTCAGGGATGACACCGATCATGGGTATGCGCAAAATATCTTGAACGTCTTGAAGCGACAGCATTTGGCCGCCTTCTACACGCGATGGGTTGTAGCGGGTGATGAGTAAATGCTCTTTAATAGGAGTTTGGCCATCAATAGCGCGTTGTGTTTTGCTGCCCAGCATGCCCAAAATCCGGTCGCTATCACGAACGGAAGAAACTTCAGGGTTGGTCACAATGAGGGCTTCATCCGCATAATGCATCGCCATCAATGCACCTGTTTCAATACCAGCGGGTGAATCACAAATGATGTAATCAAAGCCCATGCCGGCTAACTCTTTGAGCACACGCTCTACACCATCTTGAGTCAGTGCTTCTTTGTCTCGGGTTTGAGATGCAGCCAATACGAACAAGTTATCGCACTGTTTATCTTTAATCAAGGCTTGGTGTAGGTTGGCTTCTTGCTGAATCACATTAATCAGGTCGTACACTACACGCCGTTCACATCCCATGATCAAATCGAGGTTACGCAAACCCACATCAAAATCAATCACCGCAGTTTTGAAACCGCGTAGGGCCAAACCAGTGGCAAAACTCGCGCTGGTCGTGGTTTTTCCCACGCCGCCTTTACCAGAAGTTACAACAACAATTTTTGTCATGGGTACTTAATCCTTGGTCAAACAAAAAATAATGCAAAGTCGAATGCTAAGGCTCGATGGCCTGCAAATGTAATGAATCGCCCTCAAGCCTTACGTAAGCTGCTTTGGCATGGATATCAGGCGGCAAGGGCGCATCAAAAGTACGGTACGTGCCCGCGATGGAAATCAATTGAGGTTCCATCATCATGGCAAAAATGCGGGCTTGGGTATCACCCTTGGCGCCCGCAATGGCACGCCCGCGTAAGGGGGCGTACACATGAATATTGCCATCGGCAATCACCTCAGCTCCAAAATTCACGGCGGCCATCACGATCAAATCACAGCCTCGGGCATAAACTTGTTGGCCTGATCGCAGGGGTTTATCAATCACCATCGCACTGGGCTTAGGCAGGCTAGGCTGGGGGAGGCTCAGTTCAGTTTGAGTGGGTTGTGGTGCGGTAGGCTGGGGTTGTGTAGCTTGAGGCGCTGCTGCGGCTGGGGTTTCTACAGCGGCAGGGGCGGGTGTGCTTGAGCCCAGCCAAACCAGCCCCATTTTTTGTGCCCATGATGCTTGCTCATCCAATCCGCGCGCGCCCAGCAGGTTCAGCCCATGTTGTGTCATGAGGTTGCGTAAATCCGATAGATGACTAGAACTCCATGTCGTATGGGTTAGCTCTAAGCCGCTGATGTCGATGACTGTGGGTTCGTTCTCAAATAAACCGGGAGTGGCTTTGCGGCTGAGTATTTCTTGAATAGAACTTAAGTCAGTGCTGCGCAAAAATAACGTCAGCAAAGTAAATGAAGCTGTGCGAATTTCACAGGCAGCAACAGAATTTTTGATAGAGGTGATTTTGTTAGACATTTCAATGAGTCATTGTAGCATTGCCATGTTGCGTAGGGCGCAGTTGTGGCCGCAATTTAGAAATGTCCGCTTTTAAGTAGGTATGCGCCAGATAAGAATGTCCTCTTGGAAAGATGGGGGGCATTGCATGGATCTGGTTCAAATGAGCAAAAGGGAATTAGAGCGCTACA
>JAUMCS010000016.1:14675-35221 GCA_032122355.1 Burkholderiaceae bacterium | reverse complement strand
GGGCGTAACTGCGCTGGAAATGGAAACCGGTGACGTTCATATTCTCGAAGGCAAAACCGTGCTTTTAGCGACGGGGGGTGCAGGTCGAATTTTTGCTGCTTCTACCAATGCCTTCATTAACACGGGTGACGGCCTAGGCATGGCAGCTCGTGCTGGCATCCCATTGCAAGACATGGAATTTTGGCAATTCCACCCCACAGGCGTAGCCGGTGCCGGCGTGTTGTTAACCGAAGGTTGCCGAGGCGAAGGCGCGATTTTGCGCAATGCCAATGGTGAGCGCTTCATGGAGCGTTATGCCCCGACCCTGAAAGACTTGGCACCGCGTGACTTCGTTTCACGCTGCATGGACCAAGAGATCAAAGAGGGGCGCGGCTGCGGCCCCAACAAGGACTACGTCGTACTGGATATGACCCACCTGGGTTCAGAAACCATTATGAAGCGCTTGCCTTCCGTCTTTGAAATTGGTCACAACTTTGCCAATGTGGACATCACCAAAGAGCCCATCCCCGTGGTTCCCACCATCCATTATCAAATGGGTGGCATACCGACCAACATTCATGGTCAAGTCGTGGTACCTGCCGGTGATGGCACTCAAACAGTCGTCAACGGCCTCTATGCTGTGGGTGAATGTGCTTGTGTCAGTGTGCACGGTGCTAACCGGTTGGGCACCAACTCCCTACTCGATTTATTGGTGTTTGGTCGTGCTGCTGGCAAACACATCATTGCCTATAACCAACAAAGCCATAACCACAAAGCTTTGCCGGCTGATGCAGCTGATCTTTCATTGCAACGCTTAGCACGATTGGATGCCAGCACCTCTGGTGAATACGCTCAAGATGTCGCCAACGATATACGTGCCACCATGCAACAGCACGCTGGCGTATTCCGTACCCAAGCCAGTATGGATGAAGGTGTGAGCAAGATTGCGGCGATTGCCGAGCGCGTGAAAGCGATCACCCTCAAAGACAAATCTAAGGTGTTCAACACGGCTCGTATTGAAGCCCTTGAGGTTGAAAACCTCATTGAGGCTGCCAGTGCCACCATGGTTTCTGCCGCAGCCCGCAAAGAAAGCCGTGGCGCCCATACTGTGAATGATTATGGCGATACGCCTGAATTCCCCAATGGCCGCAATGACCAAGAATGGATGAAACATACCTTGTGGCATTCTCAAGGCAACCGACTTGAATACAAAGCGGTTAACTTGAAGCCCCTGACCGTTGATTCCATCCCCCCCAAAGTACGTTCCTTCTGAGGTTGCCATGACAAAGCGCACTTTTCAAATTTATCGCTACGATCCTGATACGGATGCCAAGCCCTACATGCAAACCATTGAGATTGAATTGGATGGCTCTGAAAGAATGCTTTTAGATGCTTTGATGAAGCTCAAATCTGTGGATCCGACAATCAGCTTTAGGCGCTCATGCCGCGAAGGTGTTTGCGGCTCGGATGCGATGAACATCAACGGTAAAAATGGCTTAGCTTGTTTAACCAATATGCGCACTTTGCCCGATGTGGTGGTGCTCAAACCCTTGCCTGGGCTACCCGTGATTCGCGATTTGATCGTGGACATGACCCAATTCTTCAAGCAATATCACAGCATCAAGCCCTATTTGGTGAATGACACCATTCCCCCCGAAAAAGAACGTTTACAATCACCCCAAGAGCGCGATGAGCTCAATGGCTTGTATGAGTGTATTTTGTGCGCCAGCTGTTCAACCAGCTGCCCCAGCTTCTGGTGGAATCCGGATAAATTCGTAGGCCCTGCGGGTTTATTGCAAGCCTATCGTTTTATTGCGGATAGCCGTGACCAAGCCACCAATGAGCGCCTGGACAATCTCGAAGATCCCTATCGCTTATTCCGCTGCCATACCATCATGAATTGTGTGGATGTATGCCCCAAAGGGCTCAACCCCACCAAAGCCATTGGCAAAATCAAAGAGCTGATGGTTCAGCGGATGGTTTAATCACTGATATATCGCACCATGCATAGCCCCTCAGACATCCTCACTGAAAGCGAAATCAATCAGTTGAAGTGGCGTTGTCGAAGGGGTCTATTGGAAAATGATTTATTTATCGAACGTTTTTTTAAGCGATACGAACGGCGGCTTCAAGTTGAACAGGCTCAGGCTTTACTGCGTTTAATGGATTTGTCTGATAATGACTTGCTCGACTTGCTATTGGATCGTCAAGGCTTGAATCATAAAACACTTGATAATGCCATGTCTGAAGTCCTGCAAATGTTGCGGAAAAATGATACCCACACATCAACTCATGAAGGAATTAGCTCATGATCTCATCTGACACCAAAGCCACATTATCGTTCAATGATGGCAGCGCATCAATGGACTTACCGATTTATAAGGGAACGGTGGGGCCTGATGTCATTGATATCCGAAAGTTATATGCCCAAACTGGCAAATTTACATATGACCCTGGATTTCTGAGTACAGCCGCATGTAATTCCACGATTACCTACATTGATGGGGACAAAGGTGAATTGCTCTATCGTGGGTACCCCATTGAGCAACTGGCACAAAATTGCAATTTCCTCGAAGTTTGCTATTTACTACTGAATGGCGAATTGCCCAATGCGGATGAAAAAACGCGATTTGAAACCTTGGTTTCTCGCCACACCATGGTGAACGAGCAGATGCAGTTTTTCCTTCGAGGCTTCCGTCGCGATGCTCACCCCATGGCGGTCATGACTGGCTTAGTAGGTGCTATGTCCGCCTTCTATCATGACAGCACAGATATTCATAATGCCGAACATCGTGCCATTTCTGCTATTCGTTTGATAGCCAAAATGCCCACATTGGTGGCCATGTCCTACAAATATGGGGTGGGACAACCCTACATCTATCCCAAGAATTCGCTGAGCTATACAGCGAACTTCATGCGCATGATGTTTGCCACACCCTGTGAAGACTACGAACCCAATGATGTACTCGTGCGTGCCATGGATCGTATTTTTATTCTTCATGCCGATCATGAACAAAATGCATCCACTTCCACCGTACGCTTGTGCGGCTCATCGGGTACGAACCCATTTGCAGCGATTGCGGCGGGGGTGGCTTGTTTGTGGGGTCCTGCTCATGGTGGTGCCAACGAAGCCTGCTTGAACATGCTGGAAGACATCCAACGCAATGGCGGTGTTGAAAAAATCGGCGAATTTATCAAGCAAGTCAAAGACAAAAATTCCAATGTGAAGCTTATGGGCTTTGGGCATCGCGTTTATAAAAACTATGACCCCAGAGCCAAACTCATGCGCGAAACCTGCCATGAGGTTTTAGGTGCTCTTCGACTTGAGAATGATCCCCTGTTCAAACTTGCAATGGCATTGGAAAAAATTGCCCTAGAAGACGAATACTTTGTAGCCCGCAAGCTCTACCCGAACGTTGACTTCTACTCAGGCATTGTGCAACGCGCCATTGGTATTCCAGTGCCGCTATTCACAGCGATATTTGCCCTGGCAAGAACCGTGGGCTGGATTGCGCAACTCAATGAGATGATTGCTGATCCGGAATACAAAATTGGTCGCCCGCGTCAGTTGTTTATTGGGGCAGAACCTCGCAACGTCAAACCCTTGAACCAGCGCTAAGCTTCTGTGTGTGGCGGATCCAGTCCGCCACGGTTTGAATATCTGCCTGCAACAAGGCACTGATCAAAGTGCCGTGCTGATTTCCCCCCGATAGCAAAAATTCATCCATCAGATCAGATAAGGGCAAATGCTCCGGGGACTTCAATAGTATCCAAGTCAATTCGGGTATATTCTCGCTCGAGTTTCTTAATACCCAACCCCATTGCTCTAGACGTTCCAGTATAGCCTGACACTGATAGGGATTGGCATGCACCCGCCTGGCCAATTCCTGCATGGTCATTGCGGGTTGAGAAGTATCCCGCGCCTGAGCCAATTGCTCGATGCACCTGAGTGCAAGGGCAAACTGCCAACCCGGCTTTTGGGATAGATTCCAAGCATCTTGCTGATGGCGCAGAAAACTGGGTATACCCGCCGTGATCAAAGCACCCAGCAGCACGGCAGACCACGCCAGGTAAATCCACAATAAAAGAATGGGCAAGGTGGCAAACGTTCCATAAACAATAGAGTGGCTGGGGATGGTTTTTAAATATAAGCCCAAACCTGCTTTGATCAAAGCCAAGGCCAGAGCCGTAAAGACACCCCCGATAAGAGCGTGCTTCCAACGCACCCAAGTGTTGGGTATGAATTTATAAAAAATCATGAAGCCTACTGCCATCAGGCCCCATTCCAGCATATCAAACAGTACGGATCGATGTCGATAAAACAAGCTAAAACCCGAGCCTTTAGTAGCAGATATAGCCAAGGATGTGAAAGAAAAAAGCATCCCCACCATCAATGGCCCCACGGTTAAAGCCACCGTATAAATGATCAAACGCTGCCCCCACGGTTTAAGCTTAGTCACACCCCAAATGGCATTGAGGGTTTTATCCGTGGTCAGCAGCAAAGTTAAAGCGGTCAGTAATAAAATCATCAAGCCCACCAAGCCTAAGCCTTTGGCCTTGTCGGCAAACTGTGTCACTGCTTTCAAAACGGGCGTGGCAATATCGGCGGGTATCAATGAGTGCAGGAAATACTTCTCCAAACCCACTTGAAATGAAGAAAAAGCCGGGAAAGCCGTAAAAATAGCCAACATCACGGTTAACAATGGAACCAAAGCCATCAGGGTTATGAAAGTCAGGCTGCCGGCCGCTTGGCCCAGTTTCGTTTCGCGGTAATGCTGCAATAAGCTGATAAGCCCACGCCATAACTGTTTACCACTTGATTGCATTACACTCTGTGTATCCATTGTTACCCTCATATGCACCCTATTATGTCAGTTCCTCCCACTTTATGCCCAGTTTCGCAAGGTACATCAACGCCCCACGCGGTGGTGAATATCACTCGTTGGCTATCGGTTGGCAGCTTATGTGGCCTGATAGTTTTGGGGCTATTGTGGGAATTGTGGCTTGCTCGCACAGGCAGTGGTTCACTGGCACTCAAGGTGCTACCCCTGGCCATCCCGCTGGCGGGCTTGCTCAAACATAAACTGTATACGCACCGCTGGGTCAGCCTGTTGGTTTGGATTTATTTTACAGAAGGCGTAGTGCGGGCGACGACAGAGCCCATGCCCGTCACACTGCTGGCCAGCATAGAAGTTTTTCTGTGCTTGGTTTTATTCATCTCATGCGCTTGCCATGTGCGCTGGCGGCTGGGCTCTAAACCCGTTCAAGCGCCATAGAGTCATGATTCATTCATTCATCCAAGCCCTTCGGGATTTATTGGGCGAATCTCATGTACTGCTGGGCACCGATTGTGCGGGCTTTGAAACTGATTGGCGCAAACGCTATCAAGGCAAAGCGCTCGCTGTTGCACTACCCCACTCCACTGAGCAAGTGGCCGCCATTGTGGCTTTATGCGCCCAATATGAGGTGAGCATTGTGCCGCAAGGTGGGCATACCGGGTTGGTTGGGGGCGGCACCCCGAATGCCACAGGCCAGCAGTTGGTTTTAAACCTAACCCGCCTCAACCGCATACGCTCGATTGACCCTGAAAATTTATGTATCACCGCTGAGGCGGGTTGCATTTTGCAAACAGTGCAAGATGCAGCCCGTGCGGCGGGCTTACACTTTCCGCTTAGCCTGGCAGCTGAGGGCTCATGCACCATTGGGGGTAATTTAGCCACCAATGCCGGTGGCACACAGGTATTGCGCTTTGGCAATGCGCGTGATTTGTGTTTGGGCTTAGAAGTAGTCACCCCTCAGGGCGAAATCGTGCAGGCGCTCAAAGCCTTGCGCAAAGACAATACCGGCTATGATTTGCGCCACCTCTACATCGGCAGCGAAGGCACTTTAGGCATTATCACCGCAGCCACACTCAAGCTCAGCCCGCAGCCTGCCGCTACCGTGTGTGCCTTAGCGCTGTGCACTAGCATGCAGCAATGTGTAGATTTACTGCATTTTTCTCGCCAAAACCTGCACTCGACACTCACGGGTTTTGAGGTGATGAACCACACTGCCCGCCGCCTAGTACAACAACATTTTGCCCAAATTGCGCAACCTTTTCGCCTGTCCACTCAGCCACAAAGCGATGATTGGGCCGTGTTAATTGAACTCTCAGACGAAGAAAGCCAGGCCCATGCCGAGGCTAGGCTAGAGGCTTTACTTAGCAGCGCACTGGATAGAAACTTGATCGATGATGCCGTGCTAGCCAGCAGTATGGCGCAAGTGAAGAATCTATGGCACTTGCGCGAGTCTATTCCTTTGGCTCAAGCGGTGGAAGGGTTGAATATCAAACACGATATTGCCCTGCCCATTTCACAAATAGCGGCTTTTGTTGAGCAAATGAAGGTCGAAATTGAGCAGCATTGTCCGGGCGCACGGTTGGTGACTTTTGGGCATTTGGGCGATGGCAACTTACACTACAACGTGCAAGCACCTGTAGGGGTGGCCGCCGCTGAATTTCTAACCCAATTCGAACCCCGCATCAATCGCTTGGTTTACGATGCCGTGACACAACGGCAAGGCACGATTTCAGCGGAGCATGGTATAGGGCAGCTCAAACGGCAAGAGTTAGCGCAGTACGCTAACCCCGTGGCCCTGAGTGTCATGAAAAAAATCAAAGCAGCACTTGACCCCCAAGGCATCATGAACCCGGGGCGGGTGTTGACGAATGATTAGGATGATGATGGTTGCAAACGCAACATCAGTGTCATGGGATGGGCTGGCGATGCCTTGAAGCCGTAGTGCTCATAAAACTGGCGGGCGCGATCATTGAGAGCATGGACAAGCATGGCACGCACGCCCGAGTTTTGAGATACCAGCACACAACGCTGCAGCGCATCTTGCAGCAAGGCTGCGCCCAGTTTCATGCCTTGTGCTCGAACATGAACTGCTAAGCGAGCCAAAACCATCACGGGGACGGGATCAGGCATATTTTGACGAATCGCTCGGGTGGCCTCATGATGCGCAACGGCCCCTGCTGCTAAAGCATAGTAACCCATCACCTCACGCGCATCGGTAGTGACCACAAAAGTTCGGCTAGCCCCACTGGTTTGATTGCCCAAAGCGCGGCGTTTTAGCCATTCGTCCAGCACGGTTTCACCACATGTGAATGCATGTGTCTGGTGATCTGCTGAAAGTGGCTCGGGAGGCCGCAAAATCATGTTTTCGCCCAAGGTGCTTGAACTGCCAGTAACCGATCAAGCCCCGCATTGGGCTGCACGGGGGCATCTAGCAAAGCGGTAAACTGGCTGAATTTATCCGTATCGAGACTAAAAAATACTTGCTCAAGCAATACCGATTGCGCCTTGTCACAGGCAGCTTCCAGCATGAAATCAGACCGATTTTTGCCCAACAGATTTGCAGCTTGGTCGATCAGGTCGCGCTGCTGAGGCAAGGCACGCAAATTGATGGCAGCGTCACGCATAGCATCCTCTCAGTGTGTATACAAAAGATACGCAAATCTTAGCTGAATGTGTAGCTGATGTCAATACAGAATTAACGAGCCATAACCCCCATTTGCCGCCGATACCACTCATGAAAGTGCTGCATGCCGTCTTCCATCGGGCTTTGATAGGGCCCCACTTCATCATCACCGCGTTGCATCAGGGCTAAGCGCCCCGCATCCATACGTAAGGCAATTTCATCATCCTCGACACAGGTTTCCATGTAGGCGGCTTGCTCCGCTTCAACCAGTTCACGTTCAAATGCCGCAATTTCTTCGGGATAGTAAAACTCGACGACATTCAGCGTTTTACGTGGCCCGCGCGGGTACAGTGTGCTGACCACCAGTACGTGCGGATACCATTCGACCATGACCGTAGGAAAGTAAGTCAGCCATATAGCCCCTGATGCAGGCGGCTCGCCGCCTCGGTACTTCAATAAGACATCATGCCAACGCTGATAGGTTTTGCTACCCGGTTGCGCCAAGCCTTTGTGTACACCCACTTTTTGCACACTATAGTGCTGGCCAAACTCCCAGTGCAAATCGTCACAACTCACAAATGAGCCCAAGCCGGGATGAAATGGCCCCACATGGTAATCTTCTAGATAAACCTCAATAAAGGTTTTCCAGTTGTAGTCACACTCGTGCATATGCGCCCGATCAAACACATATCCACTGAAATCCAAATCAGCCAAGCACCCCAGTTGGGCTAAATCGGTACCCACTTGGCGATCGCCCGTATTCGCAAAAAGCAAACCATTCCAGTTGGAAATCGGGTAATTTTTGAGGTTGAGGCAGGGGTCTTGCGCAAAATGAGGCGCACCCACCAATGCACCATGCAAGTCGTAGGTCCAGCGATGCAGCGGGCACACCACGTGCTTGCGCGTATTTCCGCGACCGCGCAACATAATGGCTTGCCGGTGACGGCACACATTGGAAATCAGCTCAATGCCATCAGGCGTGCGCACCAAAGCCCTACCCTCGGCCTCTTGCGGGAGCGCATAATAATCACCCACCTCGGGCACAGCTAGCTCATGCCCCAGATATGTAGGGGCTTGCTGAAAGATGAGACGCTGCTCTTGTTCATAGAGCGCCTCACTGAAGTAAGCTGAAACTGAGAGTTGTGAGCGTGGTTGCTCAATGATTTGATGCCTGATGCTCAGGTCTGACATGATCCCCAGGATCTCCAAAAAAACATGCCAACCCACCGGCCAGAAACACGGGCACACAGCGGAATGAAAAACACCGAAGCGCAAGCTTGAGTGCAGCTAAACTGATTATTTTAACCACTCCAAAGCGGCATTGCGCTGGCAGCACCGCTTTTTGTCACCAAGAGCGCTTATTTTTTAGGCCGTTTCCAACCCGCCAAGCTCAGTTGTTTGGCTCGGGCTACCGTTAGTTGATCGGCTGGTGCATTTTTGGCAATGGTTGACCCTCCACCCACGGTCGCACCCTGCCCCACCACCACAGGCGCAATCAATACGCAATTACTGCCTATGTGCGCATCGGCTTCAATGACAGTGCGGTGTTTATGCGCACCATCATAATTGGCCGTAATACTACCCGCCCCAAAATTGACGCGCTCGCCCACGGTGGCATCACCCAAATAGGCTAAATGATTGGCCTTGGCACCCTGCGCTAAAGTGCTGTTTTTGACTTCAACAAAGTTACCAATGTGCACTTCGGCACCCAAGTGAGCGCCTGGCCGCAGGCGCGCAAACGGCCCCACTAAGGCACCCGCACCCACATGCACGCCCAATGCTTCACCATCAATATGCGTGTAAGGGTGAATCACCGCACCCTGCTCAATAACGGCATTTCGAATGATGCAATGGCTACCAATGCGCACGCCCTGCCCCAGTGATACCTGCCCTTCAAAGATGCAATCAATGTCAATTTCCACATCCGCCGCACAATCCAGCGTACCGCGTATGTCAATACGGTGGGGGTCGGCCAAGCGGGTACCGCCTTCCATCAGGTCATGCGCACGCTGGCGCTGCAGGGCGCGTTCCAGTTGGGCCAACTGCGCCGGACTGTTCACGCCCAGCACTTCTTCTTCATGCGCTGCA
This sequence comes from Burkholderiaceae bacterium, assembly GCA_032122355.1. Lineage (GTDB taxonomy): Bacteria > Pseudomonadota > Gammaproteobacteria > Burkholderiales > Burkholderiaceae_C > RFTU01. The sequence continues at coordinate 25,693 of JAUMCS010000016.1, read as the reverse complement.
GCCGCTGTCACTACCTGTAAGCCTTGTTGTACGGCCAGCGCCACCACATCCGTCAGGTAGTATTCACCTTGAGCATTGTGGTTATTGAGCTGCATCACAGCCTGCTTCAACCATGCCGCAGGGGCGGCCATCACACCCGTGTATACCTCGGTAATGCGGCGCTGCTCGGGGGTGGCATCTTTGTGCTCAACGATACCCAATACCTGATTTTGTGCATCACGAACAATGCGGCCATAGCCTGTGGCATCGGCCAGGGCAATGGTTAAAAGTGCAAGGTGCTGGCCTTGGCAAGCTTGCATCAGTGCCTGGGCTGTGGCGGCTTCAATCAAAGGCACATCGCCATTGAGTATCAATACCGTCCCTTCATCGGGCAATACCGGTACCGCCATTTGTATGGCATGGCCCGTGCCCATGGGCGGCATTTGCAAAACACATTGCGCCGCGGGGTTTTGTGCTGCGACAAAGGCATTGACTTGCTCGGCGCCATGGCCGGTAATCACCACACATTGCTGCGCTTGCAGATGCGATGCGGTGTCGAGCACATAGCCTAACAAAGGCTTAGCCGCGAGGCGGTGTAACACTTTAGGCAAGGCGGATTTCATGCGCGTGCCTTTGCCCGCGGCCATAATCACAATTGAGAGCGTCATGAGTTAGCTTAACTCCATGCAGAATGAATGGGAATGGATACTTGGATGGGTTGAGAGGTATCGGCGTTGGCAGGGGCTTGCGTGCCACAGCCTTCGTCTTCATCAAAAGCCACATCGCCGCCGACGAAGGCTTGACCCGTGGGTTGCAGGGTAGCAAATGGGTATAACTGGCGATCCATCATGTGGCTGGGCACGATATTGCCCATGGCCTTAAACATATTTTCTACACGGCCCGGGTGTTGCTTGTCCCACTGCCGGATCATGGCTTTGATTTGGGCGCGCTGCAAGTTTTCTTGGCTGCCACACAAGCTACACGGAATGATGGGAAACTGGCGGTGTTGCGCCCAGTCTTCAAGGTCAGTTTCAGCCACATAGGCCAAGGGCCTGATCACCACATGGCGGCCATCGTCACTGACCAATTTAGGCGGCATCCCCTTCATTTTGCTGCCAAAAAACATATTCATCAGCAAGGTAACCACCATATCATCGCGGTGGTGCCCCAGGGCAATTTTGGTGGCGCCCAGTTCGGTAGCTACTCGGTACAGTATGCCCCGCCGCAAGCGCGAACACAGGCTACAGAGTGTCTTGCCTTCGGGTATGAGGCGTTTGACAATGGAATAGGTGTCTTGTTCTTCAATATGAAACGGCACGCCCAGCTGGCTGAGGTACTGCGGCAAAATGTGCTCAGGAAAACCGGGCTGTTTTTGATCAAGGTTAACGGCAATCAGCTCAAAGCGTATGGGTGCGCGCTTTTGCAAATTCATCAAAATATCCAGCATGGCATAGCTGTCTTTGCCCCCCGACAGGCAAACCATGACCTTATCGCCCTCTTCAATCATGTTGAAGTCGACGATGGCCTGCCCCACTTGGCGATGCAGCCGTTTGCTGAGTTTGTTGGCTTCAAAAGCCGCTTTTTGCTGGGCCTGAGTTGGCTCAGCCTGCGGCGTGCGATTCAGAAGTGCGGTTTCCATGGTGATTTCAGGGTTTGATTTTCAAAACTTCTACACCCACGGCGTCACAGTCGGGGTATACATCGGTTTTTTCAGTGGATACACGCGCCGCACGCACTTGTGGATGCGCCAACATGCGCTCAATCAAATCGTCGACCAGTGTTTCCTGCAAGTGGATATGCCCTTGCGCTACGCGGTCGGTAATGCTGCTGCGGATGAAGTCGTAATCCAACACTTCATGAATGTCATCGGAATGCGGGGTCGACAGTGCTAAGGGCACGTATAGTTCAACATTAATTAAAACCCGTTGTTTGCCTTTTTTTTCAAAATCGTGAATGCCGATATCAATCCAAACTTCGTAGTTGCGTAAAAATAACCGGCGGCAATCGGCCAGTGCCGGATGAATGAGTAGTGTTTGCATGAATCAGGGCCAAAGTTAGAGGTGTAAAAAGTTAAGATTCTGATGTTAAAAATGCCACATCCCGATTTTGCGGGCTCAGGTGTTGCCCCCCATCCACGAGCAAGGTGGTACCCGTCACGGCCTGCGCCGACATCAAGTAGCACACGGCTTGGGCGATATCTTGGGGGCTGGATGAGCGCCCCAAGGGTGTCATGGCATGGGCTTGCGCAAAACCCTGCGCCGTCATGCTGGGGCCCGATACCAAGGTGATGCCGGGTGCCACACCACAAACCCGCAGAACGGGTGCTAAAGCTTGCGCCAATAGGGTAGTAGCTGATTGTAAAGCAGCTTTGCTCAGGGTGTATGACAAGTAATCGGGATTGGGGTTCCAGAGTTTTTGGTCCAAAATATTCACCACGCAACCTTCGCGCCCCAGTGGGCTGAGGTGGTTGTGTAAAGCACGGCTGAGTTCAATGGGTGCGGCTGTATTGATTTGCCAGTGTTTATGCATGGCTGCGCGGGTGTAGCTTTCGGTATGGTCGTATTCAAATATCGAGGCATTGTTCACCAATCCGTCTAAGCGCCCCATGCGTGCCACAATGGTATCCACCAGCGCCAGTGTGGCGGTTTCATCCGCTAAATCGGCGGCAAAGCCTTGTGCCTGCACCCCGTATTGGCGTAGGGCATCTAGGGTTGATTGCGCCGCCTGCTGAGAATGGCGATAATGCAAGGCAATATGGTAGCCTGCTTGGGCTAAGGCCAAGGCAATGGCCTGCCCTACTCGCAGCGCTCCACCCGTGACCAATACGACTTTTTCTTTTGGAATCATTTTTTTCTAACTATCCGACAATTACTCTTCAAACTCGACATTTTTAAACCGCAGTACTTTGCAGTTCTCCTTCACAACGCGCTGCAGCGCGTCGTCAAAACCCGTGGCCGATTCAGCCTGAATTTCAAGAGCGATTTTGATCTTGATGCCAGGGCGTGATGTGAATTGCAAAACAACCTCGTCAACCAGATCGGCAAATTGCTTCTTCGCCTGAATAGCATCCAGATCGATACTGCCGTAAAACTGTTTTTTAACCTTCGCTGGTGCTACACTATCGCCTACCTTATAGCTCGATTGGGCCGATTCATCGACCCTTGGCGGGTTGATACCACTGCCCGTGGTAACCGGCACGAGTTCTGTCAACCTAGGCTGCTCAGCCGCTTCAGCGGCGCGCTGTGCTTCAGCATAACCAGCAGCGGTAACCGGCTCAATCAGCAGCAGCGCCGCATCCATCACCACTGATATTCGTTTGCCGTAACTAAAACCCACATACCGGCCATCGTCTTTGCCTTGTGCAATGCCAAAAAAATCTCGACTTTCAGCACCCGACATCACCGTATTTTGGAAAACCTTATCATCCCTTAAACGCGGCAAATAAAGCTGCTGACAGCTCTGCTGCCACACATGAAGTGCGCTGATTTCTTTAACATCATCCTTCCAAAACCATTCTTTCAACTCCTTGATAAGGTGAATCGCAGACCACTGCGTAATCAACAGCTCGTTGTCCTTGAGTACTCGTTCAATTTCCTGTGAACCATTCTGCGCGCCCGGGTTAACCGGATAGTGCTCCCACTGAACCTCTGACAGACCCTTGCCGGGGCGTGCTTGCTGCATGGGTACGAGTAGCCATTTGTAAGCCTCCCGAATCATTCGGCGCAGCGCTTCATTAGCGTCTTCCAAACTCTTGTTGGCTTGCCGTGATTGAAATTGATCCAAGTTGAGCTTCATCTCTTTGATATCACTCACAATGGATTGCCACGCCAGCATTGAGCGCACCTGATCTTTTAAGCGGCTCACGCTATCGTAATCGGCAGAAAGAAAAATCAAGCGGTTTTTCTTGAACCGTGGTTGTTCACCACGGTTTTTCAAAATGTCTGCCGCATGTTCGGTTGCCAGGCTGTGGCCGCTGCGGCTGAATGCCGCATTGGGTGGCAACACGACCAGACGCAACTGCCAGTCATCGGGCACATCACTGCTTGCCGTAAAGATGTGAACGCCGTCAAAAATTCCGCCGGAAAAAACTTTTTGCATGCGCTCACGAATGGCCGGAAATACCTCTTCATTGTCTTGGAATCGGCGTTTGCGATCTTCCATCTCACGGCGCAAATTAGGGCGGGTATCCAACCAAAAACGGTTGTTCCCAGTGTTTAAATAATGCAAGCGATCACCCAGTCGGCGCAATGAATCCTTGTAAATACCCACCTGCTGGCTCGGTTGCGCAACACCCAAAACCACTCGCTCTAATTCAATACCACGCACCATTTGTCCTGATGTGCTCGGGGCACTGCCCAAAAATATCGTGCGCGCAGTACGGCGGCAGGCTTGTAGGCTACCAAATCGGGTGTCGCGGTTTTCAATATCGGTGGTTTCAGCGCGCTCGCCATCCACGTCGCGCTCCACCACGGGGTCCCAGCCTTGGGGTAAATTACTGATCATTTCATTGCGAACTTCGGCATCGGCCAGCGGCAAATTGCCAGGCATGATCAAGGGCTCTTTGTCGTTGTCTTTCCAAAGCCGATGGATGACTTTTGCCATTAACTTTAGCACCCCACGGGTACGCTGAAAATTCGGCAGCGACGACCAATCTTGATAAAGCCGATCAAACACCTCGGGATGTATGGGGTAGGCGCGCATCAGCCGATCAAAGTAGCGGCTTTCCTGCGTTTCTTGCGGAAAATCTTCCGCATTTGCCGTGTAGTAATCCATAAAGGCACGGCACACCGACTCTGCGGCCAACTTGTCGTTGATGTGGGTGAACAAACGGCGACGCACAATCTCGAACGCCTCTTCGGTGGCCACGGGTTTCCAAATGGCTTGTACGCGTTTGAAGCAATGCTCCAGCACATCCAGTGCTTGCTCTCCGCGCAAACCCCCCACCTCTTTTTTAGACTCAGGCAAAGAGGCCAGGAGCATCGCCGTGGGCACCATTTTCAACGCTTCCGTGAGTGCCTGCACAAAACTCAGGTTGGAATCAAAGGTACCGCCCGTCAGCGATTTGCCTTCTTCAAACTGGCGCACATAGGCCACCAGCTCATCAATCAAAATCACGCAAGGGGCGTAACGCTTAAGCAGAGTTTCCAGTACCGCCTTGCCCGGCGAGGTGCCAGAAGCATCCGCATCAGCCACCAGTGCATAACCATCGGCCTCACCAAGTTGCCATGCCAAATCGCCCCACAGTGTGCGAATGGCCTGCCCTTCTCGTTTAACGGGCTGATTGGGCGAGGACTTGATGCCATCCAGCACCGCAATCCGTGCGCGCGGCAATTCAGTGATGCCAGCCGCATCCAATATGTTCGGTATACCCGGCAAATCACGGGCCAGCGCATCCCCCTTGGCTAGGTGATACACAGCCAGCATGGTGTGGGTTTTACCACCACCGAAAGCGGTTTGCAGTTGAATAACCGGATCACCGCCGCGCCCAGTCAGTCGCTTCACCACTGAATCCAGCAACAACCGCATCCCTTCTGTAATAAAAGTGCGTTGGTAAAAAAGCGCCGGATTTTGGTATTCGGGCGTCGCACTACCCCCATGCACATTGGACAGATCGGCCGCAAACTCGGCTTGTTGAAACGTGCCCTTAAGCACGTCTTCATGGGGAACGGCGATTTCGCGCCAGGGTTTTAGGGTCATTTTTGATGCTCCGTAGATAAAGCAAAAATCGTCAACTTCAGCTCGCTGTTATCACTGAGCCGGTACTCGGGGCGCTTACCCGAAAGGCGCTGACTTTTTTCTAAGATGATGGAAACACCCTCGCCGCGCTTGTCCATGATGTGCTGCCGGTGGGCTGCCAGGGTGTCGTCAATGATTGGGCAGCGCGCCAGCAAACTGGTTAAAGCTTCATTGCGGGCGGCCTGTCTGAAAGGCAAACTCTCGGTCGTCATGGTGTTGGGCAACATGCCAGGTGAATACAGCTCCAGCCGGTCATCAAACAAGCGCAATCGCACTTTTGCACCCGCCATCGAGTAGTCGCGGTGCGCTACAGCATTGGTCACGGCCTCGAACACGGCTAACATATCAAATTGAGGAAGATCCTCACGCCCGCCATGGGCCAATTTATGAGCAGGCTGCTGCATGTTTTTTCGTACAAATGCACAGGCATCAAGAATTTGCCGATCCAAAGGCCCCACGATGTCCTGCGCATCTTTCTGATACACCCCCGCATCCGTAGGCACCACATCCGTGCCTTGATAGGCCACTGCTTGAATAAACGCTCCCGGCAAGAACTGATGGGCAACCGAGCTACCCATCAGAAGGCCGGCCACAGTGGGGTGCCACACACCTTGATCATCCCGCGCCGCCATCGCCAGTTTTTCCATGAGCACTTCTGGCGCATCACTACTTCGGGGCGGAGAAAATCGCTTCCACAGCTTTTCATCGAAATCGTGCAATGAGGCCCGAGGCACCGGCGTTTCATCAAACCGGATTAAACGCGACTGGCTGCGTTGCTGGAATAACCGTGCCAACTGATCTGGCGCAATGGGGAGCTTGGATGAGCCAACACGGTGCAGGTAACCGCCCGGGCTTTGATGCACGAAAAGGCCGCGCTCAATCGCCAAACGAATCACCGGCTGCTCAACCCCGCTGCCATCGGGCAAGGTGATGCGTTCAATAATGGGGGCCAGCGGTGGCTTAACAGACTGCTCACACGCCTGGCGAACTCGTTGCTCTACATCATCGAGTTTATCGACTGGAATACCCACAATCTCGCGGCTCGTGTCTTCCACGCCAAGCAGCAGCACACCGCCCGAGCTATTGGCAAAGGCGGCCAATTCATCGGCCAATCCGTCCTGTGACGGGCCCCTGAGATTACCGCCGGCAAACTTCACCTCTTTGAGTTCGAAGAAAGTGTCTTCACCGAGCCGGATTTTTTCCAGCAGTTCACTGCGTGTTGCCAACATATCAAACCTCCCGTCCCAGTCGCTTCCAGCGGCGTTCAAAGGCATCGTGGCCGCCCTCCATCACACGACAAACTTCATTGCGCACCCGCTTGTCTTGCAAAGCACCGCTTTGCTGAACCATACATTGCCCTTGGCCAAACTTCATCACGTGTACCAGTTCGGCATCGCCGTTCACCACCACGTTGGGATTGTGCGTAACCACAATCAACTGCCGTCGCAGCTTGTTTTTCCTGATCTGCTGAACGATGAGTTCGTAAATCAAGTGGTTGTCCAAGTCATCTTCAGGTTGATCCAGCACGATAGGCTCTTCACCAAAGGCCAGCAGGAAGGCCAACAGCGCAGCCGCGCGCTGCCCTTGTGAACCTTGGCTGATAGCGGTCCAATGGCCATCGCGTTGGTACTCGATTTTTAAGTCATCCTCGGGGTACCAAATGGAAATGCGATCGGCAAACTCTGGCTTTTCATGTTGGCGTTGCAGATAGTTCTTCAGGTGACCACCCAGGTCGGCATCGTTCTTCAACAACAACCGCTGCCGAACCGTTTCAATGGCCTGCGCTCGGGTCGCGTTGTCTTGGGCCTGGGCCAATTCGAAAGCCATCCCACCCTGGGCATCGTCTTGCAAAATGTCGTCGGGAAAGCGATCATCCAGAACATCTATCAAATCTCTGATCTCACGTTCAAATTGCTTGGCATCGAATCCGAAAGGAACCACGGATATCCGAACATACGGATTTTGATCTAAGGCTTGCTGGATAAACGCCTGCCGAGCTTGCGTGATGGCGCGTCGCTTTTCATCGAACGATGCGCGTTGAGCCTCCATCTGTGTTAGCAAAACCTGGCGGTCGCCCTGCATCTGCAACAGTGTCTTGCGCTGTGCTTCTAGTTGCTGGCGTTCCTGAGTCAAGCGGGTAAAGGCCTTTGGGTCGCCAACCCCTTGGGCCACAAGCTGCTGCTGAAGCCCCGTATGTGCTTGCTGAGCCGCCTGCACACGGGTACGCCATTGCAAATAACGTTCATGGGTTTGAGCAGCATTCACGAATGTGGCAAGCTTTTGCGCGCGCTCATGCAACCCCATTCGCACCTGCTCAAGCTGCGCATCCAGTTCTTGGCGCCAAGAAAGCAAATCGGCATCTTGCTCGCTGAAATGCTGACCGGGCCAATCATCCAACACCATCTGCTCTGATAAGTGGGTTATGCCCTTCGTGAATGCGTTGATCTGTTCAAGCGCGCCCTGCACTTCACGTGATTGATGTTGGGCCTTGGTGTAAGCACGAAGAACAGCAGCGTGATCGGCCTGAGAAAACGCGGTCAGTTTGCGCTCAGACTCCTCCAACTTTCTATCTACTTCGGCCAGTCCGGCCAGCTTGCCGTCTATCTCGCGCAAGCGTGCGCGCTGGGTGAAGTATGTGCGCTGGGCGTCCTCGACCGCTTGCCTCAATGGTTCGATCTGAGCCGCCTCGTCGATGATGGACAGCAAAGTTTGTCGCCCGCCCCCGGCAAGGGCCGCAATCTGCCCTTGAGAGAAAATTCGCAGTGGAAACCGTGCTGCATTGATACTCTGGCTAGGCGATGCCACCCAGTGCCCATCACGCCACTCTTCCACTGCATTACCTTTGCCGTCGGCCTGCCACAGCAGCCGCAGCCGATCAGCCTCGTGCTGCCATTCAACCCGAATCACCGTATCCGACCGAATCGCGCCTTTGTCATCGCGGCCATTGGCCACTTTTCGAAAGGCCTCAAACTGGGTGCGCGGTTCGCTGCCTACCGGCAATGCGGCGAGTTCTGGGTCACGCCGCGCGGCCAAACGCAGGGCGTGCACCACGGTAGATTTGCCCGTGCCACGGCCGCCGACAACAGCATTGAAAAAGGGGGAGCATGGCAAACGAGCTGCTTGGGTGCCGTTGCCCATGAAGCGTGCGCGCTCGATTTCAATGGCTGTAACGATATGATCTGGCACGCGAAAGGGATCAAAATCGCCTTCATCACTGCGGCGGATGGATACGCCATTGCCGTCAAGCAAGGCCAGTCGCAGGCCTTCAAGGCTGGTGGGGCTGGCCATCTTGACCCAAGTGTAGCGGCTGCCCGGCACAGCATTGCCTTGAAACGTGTGGCAATCACTGCCCAGAACTCGGGCCAGCTTATTCACTTGTGCCTGTACGCAAGTGGGCACGTTTCGGGTCATGTCTTGCCACTCAACAGCCAATAGCGGCGGCGTACTGTCGAAAATGCTTCGCAACGTGTTGGCATCCACACGGCTTGCATGGCTGCCGTTTCGCACCGCCAATAAACCCTTGCCTTCTTCATCGGGTTTGTCAGCATGTGCGGGTATGGGAATACCCTCTGCTTCCCAGATGGCTTGTAAAACCTCCTCAGGCCCTTTTTGCGTCACGCCATCGCTGCCCCCATCCGTGCCTTGATAGCCCACCACTGCCAGCAAATCAGTGATGGTGCGCGTGGTTTGGCTGGGATCAAAAACTGCCAACAAATGAAAACCACCACAGACCGAAATCTCCACACCAGGAAACAGCGTCAACTCGCGAAACCCCGCTGGTGCTTGCCCGCTGTCTGCCTGAATTTCCATTTCGGCGTATGCCGCCTTCAGCTTATCAATCCATGCACCACTATTATGGTCGGTCACCGCCACGCAGTCAATGCCGGCGGCCATGTACTTGAGCAGCCAATCCTGCGGTGTTAGCGGTAACTGCTTCTTATACCAAGGGGTGTCTGTGGATGCTGGTGTGTGCGTGTGAAAATCAAACTTCCACCAGCGCGAGCCTGGATAAGGCCATTGGGTGTTTGCCATATTGCTTCTCCGGGTCAAATATCCAATTTCAGCTGCGCGCCCACTGGGCCAGCCTGGCTTGCAGCCTGTTCAATGCCGGTCCAAGCTGTCACCAGTTCGTTATAGGCGCGGGCATCTTCTGCCCAACCTTTGCGTTCGCACAGTGTGTAAAGGCGGTAGGCCAGCGCACGCACCGGCTCAGATTGAGTGGGCATTCGGGCGAGCAATTCACCGGCTGCTGTTTCGCCTTGTTGGTTCAGTGCGCGAATGAGCTGGTGCAGGGCCTCCCACACGGATACGCGGCTATCGGTCTCGGGCGACCAATCGCGCGGTAACTCGTTCCACTTTAGCAAGCGCAGGTTGCCACCGCTGCTATCGACTACGCCGCCATCCACCAAGCCACCCACACTGGTGCCCTTGGCTCGGGCCAACACATCGGCATCACCGTATTTACCCATGGCCCAGCCTGTGCCCTCAAACCAATGCAAACAAAATTGGGTGTCGTGGTCGAAGTCGTCTTCGGCAAAAAATCGGTTGATGAGTTGCAGTGCCGTTTTAACGCGCATGGGCGTGCCGTCGGCTTCCAGCACAGCGGTGTACTGGCTGAAAATAGCCATGCCCGGGCCGATGATGGCTTGGCTCAAGTCCACCGGCGCGACTGGCGAATTGACGCCGCCACGGGTCATGTCGAGCAAGGCTTCAGGAAGGGTTGCGTTGAGTTCACGCAAAAATTCGCGGCGGCTTACCGTGGGCGCATCGGGTAGGCGCTTGCGGCAAACCAGTACGATGCTGGATGCTAGGGCATTGGTGCCTGAGCCAATCATGCGATTCCCTAATTCGGTGCGCATGGGCCAAGTTCCGCAAATGCCAAAGCCTGCCTTGATCACAGCCTCTAAAAAAGTTTCCCAACCGGTGCTAGCTGTACCACTTTCTGCCTTGCTTTCACTCTGCTTGAATGCGTAGTAAATGGTTACGGGGAAGGCCGGGTGAGCGTGCTCAGCAAGGTTGCGCATAGCGCGGGTCATGCCATCAAGAAAAAACCGCTCAGCATTTTCTTTATTGCCATGCCGATATGGCGTGGCTACCAGTTCTTCAGCCTTAGGTACCGCCAGCGTTGCATATAAATCAGGGTAGATGGGTTTTAAACTTTTACGCAACCAAACATAGAAAAAGTCCGATAAGTCTGCGTAACCAATATTGTCGTAATAGGGGGGGTCGGTGGAGATGAGTTTGGCTGCACTGACGGTTTGTGTTTGGGCATCTGCCTGAACCGCATAGCCAGCCGATTCCGC
>JAUMCS010000016.1:0-14665 GCA_032122355.1 Burkholderiaceae bacterium | reverse complement strand
GAAATAGTTCTAACGCTTTCTGGGCCCATTCAAAACCACTTGATACGTTCCCAGCAGAATTAGAAAATGGATTGGTCTCGGCGTAATCCCAAACCATCGGGATCGCCTGTCGACCGAAAGTGTTCCGAATCAGCTCTTTACTAGAGTGCCAAGAACATAGTGAACTCCAATAATCGGAGCATTTGTCCAGAGCAAACCCCAAATACACCCCCACCGCCTGCGCATAAGCCAAGGCACCCGTGCCGCCAGCATCAAGCCCTACCTCATCATTAGGCAAACCAGCTGCAATAGCAGCTTGCCGGCATTGCTCAATGGCTTCTTGAACCAAATCAGAAAACGTGGTGAGTGCGACCAGTTGGCGGGGGGTGAAGAGATCGCCGTAAACATCCAAGCCGTAGTTCGAAACATTTACCCGGCACTTACCATGCAATGGTATCTCAGGTTTCCATTCAGGTTGAGCCCGCAGCGCAACAGCCTCATGTTCGTGTGTTGGGGCCAAATAGATACGCCCGCGCGGACCTTCGGCCACAATAGCCATGAGTCTGGCACTCATACGGCCTGCAGCACCTTCTGTTCGAATATATTTATAGTCAATAGGTGCCTCAGACAATAAACAGAAAAAACCTGCTCTTTTACCGGCTGCTGTTCCACTTACAGCACTTTCGGGAAATTTTCCATTGTGCACCTCAAAACAGTAACCATCCCCCTCCACCACCGGCTGCACATAGGCCTCTTTCCCCGCCTTGCTAGAAAGCACAAAGGATGAAACCAGTGGCACTTCCACATGAGAAAACGCCGGATTGGGGCTGCGCACGGTACGCGCCCACAACCAAGCAATGACCGTGAGCTTTTGTCCCAACAGGGGTGCCAAATCAGGGCGCTCCGCTACCATTTCCGCGGTCACTTCAATCTGCGGATACAAATGGCCAATGCGCTGTTGTGCCTGCCGGCGCATCCATGCACCATAGCGCCGCACATCTTCAGCCAAACCACGTGCACCGCCCCAGTCTTCGTTCAGCTTTCCCTGCTTGTCACCCGCCAGCTTCGGCCCAACCGGTGCGCGCCCGGCGAACTTGGGCGGAATTTCAATCATGGCCTTGTTGATGGTAACCGCAACGGGGTTCAGGTCAGACGCATAACTCTCTAAACCCAACCTTTGCGCTTCTAGGGGAATGGCTCCACCACCGGCAAAGGGATCGTGAAAGGCCGGCAATGTATCCGGATTGAACAGCTCAGCCGCTTGCGGGTGATGTTTATTGAGCTCGCAGGTTTCGCGCCATGAGCGGCGAATTTCAGCACGGGCACGCTCTAACACTTCCTCGTTATTGGTATTTTCCCACTGCACCAAATCTTCAATAATCTTGAATAAGCGCTCACGCTCAATCTCAGCCTTTTCCTTATTCACGCCATACTTGAAACCCCCGCCTTGCTGGTAACCAGGGTCATTCACCATTTGGGCAAAAATCACTGCACGTGCGGCAGCCAACGGGCGGCGCGCCCACCACAAATGCAAGGTGCTGGGGTGGCCGTGGCGAATCGACTTTTCACGCGCAGCGGCTACGTTAATAGCATCGAGCGGCAACGCAACTTCGATGAGTTTTTTGGGGGTTTTGATGGGGTGCATACTTTTAGTCCTTCTTCTTTCCCGCGGGTGCACGTTCTCTTTGCGGCGTCGTCGATTTAAGTGCCTTCGCTGGCTCAGCGAGCAATTCGTTGTGAATCAGGTTTTCGACAATGTCGATGACCAAGTTCACGTCATCCGAGTTAGGTCGATGCCCTCGATGAGCGGATGCATGTCCAACGTCGACGGCAGCTTCAATGATTCCGCGGTTCCTCTCGCTAATCAGCTGCTTCTCAACCAAGCTGGTGAGCCCACCAACAAAACTTCCCTGATCTCCGACGCTGCGCGTAATCGCCATATCAATCAAGGCGCGGGCACCCATCATCGCGAGGCGTCGACTGTCAGCGTGGAGCGCCACATAAATCTCATCCAGCAGTTCGGCATACTCGCTAGGGACTGCAAGCCTGTCCACCCACGCTGGTTTACGCCTCGATACTCTGGGCGGAAAGTAAGTTACAGTTTGCGGGCCGTCGATCGGATGGTTTTCTGAACACCATTCCGTGCGGCGAAGGCTGACTTCCTCACACCCTCTGCACTCAAGCATCGAGTTGATATTCGACCAACTGACTTCTATGCCCTGATATACCCCCGAGTTGCTGCGCTTCTGCTCCTTGACGATATCGTGTTTTGTTTCCTGACCGCACTTATTGCAATGGGCACGAACAATTTTCGGTTCCTCACTCATTGCAAACTTCCGTCGGGTTGCTCTGCTCTAGTAAAAAGTTGGCCGAGGTAAAAATTAATACTGGTCACCATACTGCGGCCCTTGGCGCGGCCTTTGACCTCAATGGGAAGGGTCGGCGGGAGCTTGCCGTACAGTACTCTCTGCAGGCTAGTCGCATATGAGCTGCGAATTTCAGGACGAGCACGCTCTTGCGCCGCCTTTTCATTATTCACGCCATACTTGAATACCCTGCCTTGTTGGCGAATCGACTTTTTGCGCGCGGCGGCTACGTTAATAGCAACGAGCGGCAGTGCAACTTCGATGAGTTTTTTGGGGGTTTTGATGAGTTGCGCAGTCATCAGATATGGGCCTGAAAAAAATGTTTGATCGTAGTGGCGTAAGCCTGCCATCGCGTAGCCTCGATTTCACCTTGAAGATACTCCTCGCGATCAGTCTGGTTCCAAGAAGCAAGTTCTTCAAATTCTTTGGCAAAAATCTCTTTGTATCTCTCGACTGCCTCGGCTCGTCGGCGAACGAGGGTGCCGTTATTCAAGCCAAAGACGCGAATTGTTTCACTGGCTCGGTGCTTGTCCGCATCACCCAACCCATGACGCACACGCACCTCGCCTTTTGAATGGAAATAGAGATAGACCTCGGGGTCGTCTTGGTCGGGCTTGATGAGGTGATCAGCTTCGTAAGGTTGCGCCGACGGATGATCTTTGTAGTGCCCGCAATGCTCCTTTGAGCCACAGGCGATAAAAAGATTGCTCCAATCGAAGGTAAGCTCAGGGTAACCGTCGGGTCTGCTCCTGCTTTTGCGGCGGAAATGCTCAAGATGCCCTTCGTGCCAGATTTGGCTCTCACAATAAGCACACCGCAAGCCATACTCGGAGGCATCTTCGGAAGTCATGCCCGGGATACCCTGAACCTGAAACAGCGCGAAGCGGACCTGCTTCTTACATTGCGCACCAAAGTCATCCCAAGTTTGCGTTTGATAATCGTAATCAGCTAGGCAAGCTGGAGCAGCAACGGATGATCGATTCAGTTTATGCATTGCTGTCAATCCTGCGAAGTCGATTTTTTGCGCAGTTTGAAGGCTTGGAATCGGATGAGTCGATCCGCGTCTAGCATCACTGGATGTTGCATGCCGTAAAGGTCAAGTAACTTTTCACGTAAGGCACGTCCCTCAGAATCTTGGTCTGTGCCGCTCTCAATTTTTGCGGTGTAGTCGGCCAGCCACTTGGCCTCGTCTACTGGAGGAATGGGGTTGACACCCATAATATCGTTAAGTGCTGTGGCGCTTTCTACGCCTTTGATTTCTTGAGGTGGAGGTAATGCCACCCACTGATTCAAAGTGTCTTGGAAAACCATACGGATGTTCTCGCTCTTGACCGTGCTGAGCACCTGCGGGCTATGAGTGGTAACGATGAATTGCAGGTTGGGGAATGCACCTGTCAGATCGGTCAAAACAGTCTGCTGCCAACTTGGGTGCAGGTGCATATCTACTTCATCGATCATGACAATACCGTGCGTTTTGCGTGGCGCATCTTCACCCAGGTGGGCATTTAGCTTATAGCAGCGGTAGGCAATGTCGCCCACCAAAGCCAGCATGTTGCGTATGCCATCGCTGAGCTGGCTGACTTTGATTTCCCCATGCTGTTCGTGGTTGAGCACCAGCTCTTCATGCTCTTCGCTGTATTCAAGCTCCCGCCAACCTGTGTGATGCCCCAGTATGGCATCTGTGGTCATCTGAACAGCTTTAACAGGTGCAATCAACCCAGACGGCATATCAGCGTCAGGAGGCAGGCCCTTGACGAGATTGCGAATCTGCGCAGTTCGAAACGACTTAAATATGCGCGTATACCACTGGGCGAAATGTTTGTAGCTAGAAACAGGATCAAGGCAGTCACGATAGGCAAAGGTACGTGACAACACCTCGCTGTTGGACTTGTCATGAATGGACGTTAGTTTTTTTTGAGCCCAAAGCCTACCTGTTCCGTAGTACCCCAGCATGGGGAGGTCGACAGGCTCAGTCTGCTTACCGGAAAAGATGCTTTGCTGTAACGTATAAGCCATATCATTAAGTCCTACTACGCTTGGTGGCTGCTGTTCCCGCATGGTATCTTTAGTCTTGGTTGATTTCTTGATACTGTTCCGACAGCGCACACCTAACCACTTACTGTCCAGAATTTCCCCATCGGCCTCAATCTCCGCAGGCAGCCGCGGCTCCATTTCGTGTGTTCGCACCTGCTCCCGCCGCACATCGTCAATGCTAATACCAGTGACATCGTTGGTGGTGCTACCCATGTCAAAACCCGCCACATATGGCCACAGCGCGACCTTAATGGCATCCAGCACAGACGTTTTGCCTCCACCATTGAGTGCAACCAAAACCGTCAACTGCTTGTGAAATTCAACCGTCAGATCGTCGAAGCACCGATAGTTTTTCAAATGAATATGTTCAATGCGCATGGCTTAACCTCGTATTGCTAGACTTGCGTACATCATTTTGATAATTTTCATAAGCTTAGTTCAGAACAAGGCCCGCAAGTGTGGCAATGCGCTGCGCAAGTTGCAGAAAATCGGCATGGCCATCAAACTGCGATAGTGCTTCAACATCGCAAGCGCATATGGGTCGCCTTCGGGTTCAGGGACATTGTTCGCACTTTCAGCCAATACCGATGAGGCCATCAAACCTTTGGGCATTGCCAGGTCGGTCGGCCACTTGGATAGCAGCGATTGCAGTTGCTCTGTAGTCAGCATGGTTTTACCGCCTTTTTCAATAGCTCGCTTAAATTGAGATTAATACTGGTCACGGCCCAATCCGGTTCCTGTGTAAAGGGTTTGCTCACATAGTAAGGCCCTTCATGTTGATCGCCATCCACCAGTACGATGGCCAGCATGAATTTATCTTGCTGGTTCAAACCGTAAAGAATTTCGTTACGCGTCACGGTCACCGTGCTGCTGCCCTTGGCGCGGCCTTTGACCTCAATGTGGCGGGTGGGCGGAATCTTGCCGTTCACAGCCTTCGGCAGGCTAGTCACATCCCAACCGCACTTCTGCGCTGACACATCGATCACTTCGTGGCCCAGCGCGCGCTCAGCATCCATCACAGCCTGCATTGCCACCCACTCCACGCGCGCCCGCGCATCGGCATCCGCAGACCAACTCGCTGCCGATTCAGGCTCACCCTTGCGCTGGGCCAACAGGCCAGCCGGAATGACCAATGCCCCACCTACCACCACCGGCGTGGCCGAAATCACGCGGCGCATCCCCAGCAGTTCTTTCTCGCGGGACTCGCGGCGCGCCGTCAGTTCATCAATCGTACGGCGAACGTTTTCCAAGGCCAAGCGCACATCCTTACCAACTGCAATATCGTCCTTGAGCTTCAAATACCGATCCGACCAAAAGTTAATCACTTTAACCAAGCGCTCGTGAACGGCAGCCAGAGTTTTGTCCACAGCCTGCTCGCGCCGCATACGCACCTCGTCGAAGTGTTCAGGCACAAGGTGGGTGGATGCATGGGACAGCGCCTGCTGCTCAAGGTTTTGTGTGAGCCAGGGCGCACCCAGCACATCCTCAATCAAGGCCAGATCTGCCTCGGGCATGGGCTCTAGGTCAAGGTGAGGAGCCCAGCCTGCATTGATTGTGCCACCTTGTGGATTGATTTCCACAAACTGCATCCTTCGGGACACCACTCGGGTCAAATCAGCACCTTCCTTTACGCAGTGATCAATGATGAAAATCACCTTCGGCGTAAGCCCCATATCAGCAGGATCAACCAGCACAGCACCTTGTTTGAGTTTGTTACGGTGCTGCTCTAGCACAAGATCGATAAGCGACTGCATCAACGGATGGCCAGGGTGCATCAGGCTGGCCATCGGTGCACCCACTCGATCCGTGATGCGCACAAACTGCTTCTCAAAACACACACGCTCGTATTTGCGCAATACGGGGTCGAGGTTGCGGCGGTCCCGTCCGGTGATCTGTCGGTCACGCTCACGGATATTAGCCGGCACATGAGTGATCTCGTACCTGCCCTGCTCACGCGGGCGCAGCTCGCCACCGATCTGTAAGAAGGCCTGATTGAAAAAGGATCGGATGAAGTACGGCTGCAACTTACGCGCCTCAGCCTTTTCCATTTCCTCCTTGATGGCGAACAGGCGGTGCCCATCCATCACCTCTTCACACAAAGCATTGCGCTTGATAATCGTTTCCAGATGATGTGAATCCAGCGCGCCTTCCACCTTACGATGCAAGCGGGCGCGAACTTCGGGGTCTGCGCCGTAACGTATGGCTTCAATCAAAAGGTCTTTGAGGCTTTTGTCTTCGAACACTTCACCGAGAATATCAAACACACGCCCACCCAAAGCCTCACGCTCAATTTCCAATTTCTCGAATAAGCGCTGAAACACATCACCCTCGCGGGTTTCATTGGCCACCATATTCCACAGATGGCAAACTTCGGTTTGCCCGATCCGGTGGATGCGGCCAAAACGCTGCTCTAAACGATTCGGGTTCCATGGCAGATCGTAATTCACCATCAGGTTCGCATTTTGCAAGTTCACGCCTTCACCGGCGGCATCGGTAGCAATGAGCACACGCACGGCATGGTCGTTACGGAACAGCTCCTGCACCTTGCGCCGATCTTCGCGCTTCACACCACCATGAATCATCACCACAGACTCTTCATTGCCGATCAGGCCGCGAATTTTGACGGCAAGGTAGTTCAGCGTGTCACGGTGCTCAGTGAAGATAATGAGCTTGCGCTGGCGGCCATCGGCATCGTGCATCTCGGGCGTGTTTTGCAGCAGCTTAGAGAGCTCATCCCACTTACGGTCTTGGCCAGAATGAACCACTTGCCGTGCCTGCTCTTCTAAGGCATTGAGAATAATGATCTCAGCCTCCAGCTCTTGAATGGTCTGCGCCGCGGTGGCCTGGTCAACCACAGCCTCTTCGAAGTTCTCGTAATCCTCTGGCGAAAGCGCATCGTCAGACTCCCAAATATCTTCGGGAACAAGGATGCCATTCATCCCTTGCTCATTCAAAGTCTCTGCCAGCGATTGGCCGCGCTGCCGCAGTTTTTCGTCTTCGACGCGGCGTGTGAGCTTATAGCGGCGGCGCTTGAGCGACTGGTAAATCGCTTCCGGGCTAGATGCCAGGCGGCGCTGCAACGATGTCAAGGCAAACCCGACCGTACCCTTGCGCTTACCATCAAGTTGATCGGCGCGGTTCATTTCCTCCTTCACATAATCGGTCACTGCAGCATAAAGCGCGGCTTCAAGGTCAGATAGCTTGTAGTTGGTCGTGTAGGCGCGGCGTTCGGGAAACAGGCGCGTGCCATCAAAGCGCAACATATCTTCCTTAACCATGCGACGCATCAGATCGGTAACGTCAACCTTATGAGCGCCATCGCGAAACTTACCGTAAAAGCGATCAGAATCTAGCAGGGACAGGAACAGTTGGAAGTCCTCCTCCTTGCCATTATGCGGCGTGGCGGTCATCAGCAAAAAGTGCCGTGTGGCTGAACCCAAGAGCTCACCGAGCTGAAAACGCTTGGTTTTGTTGGCATTGTTACCGAAGTAGCTGGCCGAGAGTTTGTGCGCTTCATCCACCACCACCAAATCCCAGCGCGATTGGCGCAGCTTTTCCTTTAAATCTTCATTGCGCGAGAGTTGGTCAACCCGAGCAACCATCAGGTCTACATCTTCAAAGGGGTTACCACTGCGGGATTGCTCAACCTGCTCGCGCGAAAACAGCGTGAAAGACAGTCCAAACTTTTCGAACATTTCGTCTTGCCATTGTTCCACCAAACTGCCCGGGGCCACAATCAGTACGCGTTTGGCATCCGCTCTCATCAGCAATTCACGAATGTATAGCCCAGCCATAATCGTCTTGCCTGCACCCGGGTCATCAGCGAGGACATAGCGTAGTGGCTGGCGTGGCAACATCGACTCGTAAACCGCAGTGATCTGATGCGGCAGTGGTTCAACGTTGGATGTATGAACGGCCATCATCGGGTCAAACAGGTGCGCCAGATTGATCCGCCACGCTTCGGCGGCGAGCTTGAAATCACCACCCGGCGCATCGAAAGCCCAAGGGCGACCGGCCTCAGCCAGCGCCAAAGTCGCCTCATCCGTACGGAACAGCATCCTTTCGCAAAGCTGACCATCCGATGTCTTATAGTAAACCGTCAATGCGTTATCACCCACAGGCTCGGTTGTGACAATGCGCACTACCTGGCCAGGTTCAATACCCGAGATGGCTGCATTTTTCTTGATGTCTTCTAGTTTGAGCATGGCTCCCCCATAATTCCCCGATTCCCCCCAGACATTGCATATTTTATCGATAGGTATCAGCTACAGCTGGGCGACACCCCTATTTCCTATACGGCTTTGGCTGGCAACTTCATTACAATCTTCGTATGAATTCTGCCCCCACCCCATTGCATGCCAACCCCAGTCACACCGATACAGCCCATGCAGCCCCTGCCCCTAGTGTATCGGGTGGCGTCGCCGTTCACCCTGATGCGACTGCATTATCCGAGCAACTGAGCCAGGTTATGGCACAGAAAATCACCGATGATGGCGGCTGGTGGCCTTTTGACCGCTTTATGGCGGCGGCCTTATACACCCCCATGATGGGCTACTACACCCACGGCAGCACTCAGTTGGGTTTGATGCCCGACAGTGGCAGCGATTTTGCCACAGCGCCTGAAATGACACCTTTGTTTGGGCAAACGCTGGCGGTATCGGTGGCTCAGGCTTTAACGGCTACGCAAACGGATGAGGTGTGGGAATTTGGTGCGGGCTCGGGTGCATTGGCTGAGCACATTTTAGAGGCCTTAGGTGAACAAATACGCTGCTATACGATTGTGGATATCAGCCACGATTTACGCGCACGCCAGCAAGTGCGTTTAGCTCGGTTTGGTGCTCGGGTGCGGTGGGTGAGCAGTTTGCCTGATACGTTTGTGGGCGTGATCGTGGGCAATGAGGTGTTAGATGCCATGCCCGTGCAATTGCTGCATTGGGATGGTAGCCAATGGCTAGAGCGTGGGGTTGGTATGGCGCCGCCACAAGGGCTAGTTACCCATAGTGCAGTGCCATTTGTGTGGGCTGACCGGCCTACGCATCTGCGCCCGCCGGTGGATGGTGTTAACCTGACGGCAGAGCATGATGCGCACATCGATTGGGGTGCGCGCTTTGCTGCTGGTACGGTGGTTGAAATTCATGCGCAAGCCGAGGCGTTTATTCAAACCTTGGCCCAGCAGTGGGTGCGGGGGGTGGCTTTTTTCATCGACTATGGTTTTCCCGAGCATGAGTATTACCATCCGCAGCGCATCAGCCCCAGTGGCGGCACACTGATGTGCCATCAGCGCCACCGCAGTGATACCGATCCCTTGAGCCAAGTGGGGCTCAAAGATATCACGGCGCACGTGAATTTCACGGGCATTGCCATGACCGCGCAAAATGCGGGGTTGCAAGTACTGGGTTACACCTCGCAAGCGCGTTTTTTAATCAACAATGGTTTAATGCACTTCATGGAGCAACTGCAAGGCCCCCATGCCCCGCTACAAAGGGCACAAGCCGCCCGATTGATCAATGAACATGAAATGGGTGAGTTATTTAAGGTGATTGCGCTGCAAGCGGGGGCTGAGGGGGCACTGGCGGATGATTGGGAGCCCTTAGGGTTTAGGCAGGGGGATCGGAGTCATGTGTTGTAGGTGGGGGCTGCCACCCGCTTGAGATGGTTACAGCAAGCCGTGCGTTTGCCCCGCAACTCTGGTCGGTGGCAAGTTCCAAGCCCATGGCTCAGTGGGCCACCACGTCTTCATCTTGCAGGCTGGGGCGCCACTGGCCACGAGTTTCTTTGACTACGATTTTTTGTTTGACCAAACGCTCGACAGTGTTGATTCGCTCAACTGCCTTGGCAATCGGCTCATTGCCTTCTGCTTGGGCTATATAAAGCAGGCGCACGAGCTTGTCCGCCCAGCGCGGCACCTTGCTGGTTTTTTCCCAACGTGCAACGGACTGGCCGTCGATACCCATCAGCTTGCCCAAAGCTGGCTGCGACAGCAGCATGCCCGCACTACGGATATAGCGAAACTCCGCACCTGTGAGCAACGATGCCTTGCGGGTTAGCGCCATGCAGATGGATCGCGTGAGGCCATCGAGGTTGTGAAAAGCCACGCCCTCGCCGTAAGGGGTCTTCTTGATTTCGTATCCATTGGCCAGCCACACGTTGCGCAGCCCGCCATCTGTGTAGTGATACATATCAGTCCTTTTGCTCAGGGGGGAGGCGCAAAACTGCCCAGGCGCAATACCTCAAGCACCATTGGATCGTTGACATGTCGCTGGCGCATGCGCTTTCTGGCATGCGTGGTGTAAACCACATGAGCGGAGTCTTTTGCAGACTGCCGGATATGTCGCTCCAGTTGACGATCGGATGGAGAGCCCAAGATATGTACCTATTATTTTGATAGGTGGCATTGTACTATATTCAAAAATTTTGTGTGACTAAATGAGTCCAATTTAGATCGGAGTCATGTGTTGTAGGTGGGGTATTAAGTAAAGTGCAGTTTGCACCTTTGCAAAACCAGAAAACTTCGATTACATTGAAGGTTTCCACAACCTGATGCAGCGCCACAAGCAGCCAAACAGCTCAGCCCCCTTGTATTTCGGCAGCCGCGTAAAACTGCTCCATGACAAGTAACTATAAAATGGGTGGAGTGCTAGCATTGCTAAAGTGCGATGTTTAAGAAAGTTGAGACAGAATCAAGCTAAGCCTAAGCAAACCTAATGCGCCCATACTCAAACCATCAAGCCAAACTGTTTGCCACCCAGCTAACGTTGAGACAACCCGCAAACAGCATTGACAAGCTTAGTCACGCCATTGCTTCTGCTCGTGTTGACTTGAACCCCCACCAAGTTGATGCGGCTTTATTTGCTGTCCGCAGCCCGCTTAGCAAAGGAGTGATATTGGCTGATGAGGTTGGCTTGGGTAAAACAATTGAAGCTGGCATTGTCATCAGCCAAAAATGGGCTGAACGGAAACGTAAGCTACTCATCATTACACCAGCAACTCTTCGCAAGCAATGGCAACAGGAGTTGATGGATAAGTTCAACATGCCAAGCACTATTTTGGAAAATGCCAGTTACAAGCAGTTGAAAAAGGAAGGCATGTTAGCGAAAGGGCATACTTTACTTATTTGCTCTTACAACTTCGCAGCAAACAAGGCTGATGTGCTGGAAGGCATTGCTTGGGACTTGGTTGTTATTGATGAGGCACACCGACTTCGTAACGTTTACAAGCCGGGTAACAAAATGGCTACTGCAATTTCGGCAGTTGTAGCTAATGTGCCTAAATTATTGCTAACAGCTACGCCATTGCAAAACAGCCTGCTTGAGCTGTATGGCTTGGTAAGCATTATTGACCCACATGTGTTTGGCGACATTACTAGCTTCAAGGAGCAGTATGTGCGTGGTGTGAATGAAGCCCTACGCAATTCACGCCTAAAAGAACGCATCAAACCCTTTTGTCAGCGCACACTTCGCAAGCAAGTTCTTGAGTACATCAAATTCACACAGCGTGTAGCGATGACGGAAGAGTTTGTCCCAAGTGATGACGAACACAGGCTGTACGAGCTGGTATCAGCGTACTTGCAGCGAAAAAAACTCAATGCGCTTCCACAAAGCCAACGAACACTGATGACGCTCGTGCTACGTAAATTGCTTGCTTCTAGTAGCTATGCCATTGCGTCAACGCTTGAAAAACTGGTTGAACGCCAGGAGCGTGCGAAAGCAAAGCACTCAGTGCTAGAACTGCTTGAAGGTGAAGTTGAAGGATTAGAAGATTTGGCTGACGAATTTGGACAGGAGGCAGATGAAGCAGCAAGTAGCAACCTGACAGCAGAAGAGCTACAAGATCTGAGCCTAGAGTTAGCTGAGCTACGTGACTATGCCAAGCTAGCCAGCAACATTCGCGACAATGCTAAAGGCACGGCGCTATTAAAAGTGCTTGGTACAGCGTTTAACAAGCTTGTGCAGATTGGTGCTGCGAAAAAGGCAGTGGTATTTACTGAATCCACACGCACACAGCGTTATCTTGCTGAGTTGCTTGCTCGTAGTGGTTACGAAGGCAAAACATGCATAATGAACGGCAGCAATACAGATGCACAGTCCAAAGCAATTTATGCTGACTGGGCAAAACGACATGCAGGTAGCGACAAGATCTCAGGTTCAAAAACAGCTGACATGAAGGCTGCGATTGTTGAGTACTTTAAGAACAACGCCACAATTTTGATTGCAACGGAAAGTGCAGCAGAGGGTGTGAACTTGCAGTTCTGCTCACTTGTTGTTAATTACGATTTGCCGTGGAACCCGCAGCGTGTTGAACAACGGATTGGACGCTGTCATCGTTACGGTCAAAAGTTTGATGTGGTTGTCGTCAATTTCCTCAACAAGCGCAATGCAGCCGACCAGCGCGTATATCAGTTACTAGCTGAGAAATTTAAGTTGTTTGACGGTGTGTTTGGCGCAAGCGATGAAGTGCTAGGTGTTATTGAAAACGGCGTTGACATTGAAAAACGGATTTCTAGCGTTTATCAAACGTGCCGCACAGAAGACGAAATACAACATGCGTTTGATGAAATTCAGCACGACTTGGATGAACAGATTAAGGCTGCGCTTGAGGCAACACGTTTGAAATTGCTTGAGAACTTTGACGAAGAAGTGAACGCACGGCTCAAAGTAAGCCATGACCAAACTAAAGCGATGTTGAACAAGCGAAGTGCCTTGATGATGTCGCTTGCTCGTACTGAACTTGCAGACTATGCTGTATTTAAAGGCAATACGCAGTTTGAGCTAAAGCAAAGCCCTGCAAGTAGCAATGCAGCAACAGGCATGTACAACTTAGATTGGCGTGAAGCAGATAGCAAGGAACAACATTTTTTTTCTGAATCTAGTCCGCTAGCCAACTGGATTGTTGAAAGCGCACTTGGGCGTGACGTTGATAGCAGCGTACAGCTTGAGCTTGATTACAACGCTTATCCATTCAAAGTTAGCGCACTAGAGCCGTACATTGGCAAGAGTGGCTGGGTTGTTGCGGAAAAAATTACTATAAGCAGTATAGAAGAAGAAGATTTTCTTGCCCTTACTGTTGTTACTGACAGTGGCGATATGCTTGACGGGGACCTTGCTGAGCGCTTAATGGCGATACATTGCTCTGCAGTTAAGCCAGTTTCCACCGATACTCCGTCAGCTGCCACCGAACGTGCGGCAGCAAAGCAGCGTGATGCCATAGCCAGAAAGCTTGACGAGCGCAATGGGCAGTATTTTGATGAAGAAACTACAAAGTTGGATAGTTGGGCTGACGACTTAAAGTTTGGTCTTGAAGCTGAAATTAAGCAGCTTGACAAGGATATTAAGGAAACGAAAAAGGCTGCTGCTGCTTCCATGTCACTTGCCGCAAAGTTAGATCTACAAAAGAAAATACGTGAGCTTGAACAGAAAAGAAATGCCAAGATCAGAAGCTTATATGAAGCTCAGGACAGCATTGACGAGCAGCGTGACACGTTGATTAAAAAAGTTGAAAAACAATTGCAATGCACAGTGAATACAGTAAAACTTTTTTCTGTGAAATGGAGCTTGAAATAAAAATGGCTAGTAAAAAAAAACTTGAGTTGACTTGGATTGGCAAAGAATATGTACCTAATGTTGAGCCTAGGATACTAATAGAAGATGCTGATAACTCATTTCATGCCGCAACAAAATTTAGTGCTAATGATATTTTTGATAATGTTTTGGTGCATGGGGATAATTTGCTTGCGCTTAAGGCGCTTGAAAAGGACTACACAGGAAAAGTAAAGTGCATATACATAGACCCCCCTTTTAATACTGGGGCGGCATTTGAGCACTATGACGATGGCGTTGAACATTCGACATGGCTTAATTTGATGCATAAGCGTTTTTTAATATTCCGCAATTTATTAAGAGATGATGGAGTTATCTTTGTTCATCTTGATGATACTGAATCAGCTTATGCAAAGGTGGTTATGGATGAAGTGTTTGGTAGAGCAAACTATTTGAATACTATCAACACAACAACAAATGCAGCATCGGGATTTAAAGCTACAAGCTCAACTATCTTTTCTACAGCAAACCAAATTATCGTATTTGCAAAAAACAAAAGTCAGTTTGCTTTCAAGCGTGTCTATGTTGAAAAACCATACGACAAAGCATATTCAAAATTTCTGCCTGATTCCGTGACTTCATGGTGAATAAATTCTGACTTCGCTATTGAAATCAGGTATTTAGACTCCATCTTGAGTTAACCCTGAAGGTGAACTCAAGATGACTGACTTTATCATTAAAAAACTGCCC
>JAUMCS010000015.1:0-10647 GCA_032122355.1 Burkholderiaceae bacterium | reverse complement strand
AAACCTCACGCTCACAGGTACAGCAGCCATCAACGCTACGGGCAATACATTGAATAACGTGCTGACAGGTAACGCTGCTGCCAATATGCTTAATGGAGGCGCAGGTGCTGACTCCATGGCCGGTGGTCTTGGCAACGACACCTACGTTGTAGACTACGTCGGTGATGTCGTGAGCGAAGCCGCTAATGCAGGAACAGATACAGTGCAGGCCAGCGTCAGCTACACCTTGAGTGCCAACCTGGAAAACCTCACGCTCACAGGTACAGCAGCCATCAACGCTACGGGCAATACATTGAATAACGTGCTGACAGGTAACGCTGCTGCCAATATGCTTAATGGAGGCGCAGGTGCTGACACGATGAATGGTGGCTTGGGCAACGATACCTACCAGTTCGCCAAGGGCAACGGTCAGGATACGGTGATTGACAAAGATGCCACCGTGAGCAACACAGATGTGC
The DNA here is from genome assembly GCA_032122355.1 of Burkholderiaceae bacterium. Taxonomy (GTDB): domain Bacteria; phylum Pseudomonadota; class Gammaproteobacteria; order Burkholderiales; family Burkholderiaceae_C; genus RFTU01. The sequence goes on along the minus strand of JAUMCS010000015.1, from coordinate 10,189 downwards.
TGCAACTCAACAACATCAACCAGACCAACCTGTGGTTCAAGCATGTGGGTAACGACCTGCAAATCAACGTGCTGGGCACGACTGATCAAATCACGGTCAAAGACTGGTATGTGGGTGGCACCAGTGGCAAAGACAACCGCATCGAGCGGATCAAAACCGCTGATGGGTTCACCATGTATGACACCGATGTTGAGAAATTCGTTCAAGCCATGGCAGCATTTGCACCACCAGCGGCAACCACCACCAGCTGGACGAATGGACAGACTAGCAACGGCAAGGTGTTGCTGACTGTGACGCATTGAGTTAGTGTGCAACTTTGGAAGGCATATGGGCACAGTGCCCATGCCTCCTAGAAACCTTTGAGCGGCTCGCTGCCAGTAGCGAGCCGATCATGTTTTTGATTTCCGAATGCAAATGAGCAACAACACACCCCAGGCCATAGAAGCGGGGCAAACCATGGCCAACAATACTCAAGGCATTGACTCGGGTTTGCAGTGCCTGATGATGATAACCAAACTGCATGGCATTGCAGCCGATGTTACCCAACTCCAGCATCAGTTTGGTCGCGATAAATTTACAGCCCAAACCGTATTGCTAGCCGCTAAGAAACTGGGCCTAACGGCCAAGCAAGTGAGGAAAGACCCTGCGCGGCTTGACCGTGCCGCACTACCTGCCATCGGCATCGATAAGAACGGAAAATTCTTTCTTCTGGGCAAGGTGGATACCGCCCATGAAGGGTGGCGAATCCTGATTCAGCGTCCAGGCCAGCCGCCGCAAATCTTTTCACAGACAGACTTTGATGCGTTTTGGTCGGGTGAGCTGATTTTCTTGACCAGCAAGGCGAGCTTTGCCGGAGAAATGGCCAAGTTCGATTTCACCTGGTTCATTCCGGCAGTGGTCAAATACCGCAAAACCTTGGGTGAAGTCTTGATGATTTCGTTGGTGTTGCAAATCATTGGCTTAGTCACACCCATGTTCTTCCAGGTGGTGATGGACAAGGTATTGGTCAATCACGCCATGACAACCCTAAATGTGATTGCCATTGGCCTGATTGCCGCCACCCTGTTTGAGTGCGTATTGACCGGAATTCGCACGGCGGTATTTGCCAACACCAGCAGCAAGATCGATGTGGAGTTGGGTTCGCGGCTCTTTGGGCACTTATTGAGCCTACCCATCAGCTATTTTCAGGTGCGCAGAGCGGGTGACTCTGTGGCGCGTATCCGTGAGCTGGAAAACATTCGCTCGTTCCTCACCAGCAACGCCATGACACTGGTGCTGGACATAGTGTTTTCATTTGTATTCATGGCTGTGATGCTGTGGTACAGCGTAACGCTAACCATGATTGTACTAGCCTCTATTCCTATCTATCTTATTCTGTCTTTTATGTTCACGCCCATACTGCGTGCCAAACTCAATGACAAATTCAACAAGGGTGCAGAAAACCAGTCTTTTCTAGTCGAGACATTAACTGGTATGGATACCTTAAAAGCCATGGCCGTTGAACCTCGTTGGCAACAAAAATGGGACAAACAGTTGGCAGCCTACGTTTCGGCTGGGCTTTCCACCACAAACATTGCGTTGGTGGCCAGCGGGGGTGTTAGCCTAGTGAGTAAACTGGTAACAGTCGGCATTATGTGGCTTGGGGCCTTGTTAGTGCTAGACAACAAGATGACTGTAGGAGAGTTGGTAGCCTTCAACATGCTGGCAGGTCAGGTGGCCTCTCCCATTTTGCGACTAGCCCAGCTTTGGAATGACTTTCAACAGGTGGGTATCTCCATGTCCCGGCTAGGTGATATTCTGAATGCTCGCAGCGAGATAGCAGGCAATAAAACCCGTATCCCGCAACTGACCGGTGCGATTGGTTTTGACCAGGTGTCATTTCGCTACCGCCCGGATGCGCCAGACGTTATCCGATCCATCTCTTTAACGGTGAATCCGGGTGAAGTTATTGGCATCGTGGGGCGCTCGGGCTCGGGGAAGAGTACATTGACCAAACTGGTGCAGCGTCTTTACGTGCCTGACCGTGGCCGAGTAACGGTGGATGGGCAGGACATTGCCATCATAGATACGGCTTCACTTCGCCAGCAGATTGGCGTGGTGCTACAAGAAAACAATCTGTTTTCGCGCTCGATTCGGGACAACATCGCGCTGACTGACCCATCGATGCCGATTGAAACCATCATTATCGCAGCCAAACTAGCAGGGGCGCATGAATTCATCTGTGAATTGCCGGAAGGTTACGACACCTTGGTGGGTGAGCACGGCACGGGCTTATCTGGCGGTCAGCGCCAGCGCATTGCCATTGCGCGTGCGCTCATTACCAACCCACGAATCTTGATTTTTGACGAAGCGACTAGCGCACTCGACTATGAATCTGAAAAAATCATTCAAGACAATATGCGCCAGATTTGTGCGGGTCGGACCGTACTCATTATTGCCCATCGGCTCTCCGCTGTACGTGACGCTCACCGAATTATTGTCATGGAGCGCGGCCAAATTGTTGAGTCTGGCCAACATGACGAATTGCTGCGCAATCCGCAAGGCATCTACACCCACTTGTATCAATTGCAAACGTCTCAGGGGCAAACCGCAAACCAAAGTCACGACGTACGTGTATTAACCCATGGGGAAACCACATCATGAGTATGCATCACCGCATCGAAGCTTGGAGGGAACTCTTGCGCCGCTACTCTAGAACCTTCGCCCACTTCTGGAACATCCGACATTCGCTTAAAACGAATTTTTTCAATAAACAAGAAGCCGAATTTCTACCAGCCGGTCTATCTCTACAAGAAGCACCGGATTCAGCCACCCTGCGTTGGACGGGGCGCCTTCTAATGGGGATTGTGATTTTTACCGTATTGTGGTCCATCTTTGGTCGTGTTGACATCATCGTCAACGCCAGCGGCAAAATCATTCCTTCAGCACGTACCAAAACGATAGGGTCGATTGATATAGCTAGCGTCAAAGCCCTTCATGTCACCGAAGGTCAGAAAGTCAAGGCGGGAGATGTATTGGTAGAATTAGATTCTTCCAGCAGTGATGCAGAGCATGACAAGGCCATGAATGCCGTCGCTCAAGCTACGCTGCAAGTAGCACGCTCACAGGCCATGATTGCAGCTATCGAAAAGCTGCAATCGCCCAAGTTGGATGAAATTGCTGGGGTCACCTCTGCCCAATGGCAATCTGCCAAGCTGCAACTTGAAGGGCAGTACAAAGACTTCTACGCCAAGCTCACACGATTGGATGGAGAAATAGCCCGTTACGCTGAGGCCTTGCCACTGGCCGCGCAGCGAGCCGAAGATTACAAGGCTCTTGTGGGCGATAACACCGTTTCACGCCATTCTTGGTTGGAAAAGGAGCAGGCCAAGGTAGACCTACAAGGTCAATTGAAAGACGCCAACAACCAGCGTGCAGCATTGATTGCACAAACTCGCAAAGAGTCACATGACACTTTGATTGAGGGACAAAAAATCATTGCTGCGGGTGCCCAAGACCAACGACGAGCAAAAAATCACAGCCAATTACTCAAGCTCACTGCACCGGTAAATGGAACAGTACAGCAATTGAGCATACATACCGTAGGCGGTGTTGTCCCAGCAGCCCAGCCATTGATGCAAATTGTGCCCGAAGAAAGCCAGGTTGAAGTCGAGGCTTTTTTCGAAAACAAGGATGTGGGCTTTGTTCAAGCAGGGCAAGATGCCGAAGTCAAGATTGATGCATTTGATTACACCAAGTATGGCACTCTCAAAGCCAAGGTGCGACATGTCTCGCAAGATGCCATACAAGACGACAAGAAGGGGCTGATTTACTCTACCAAGGTAGTGCTGGAAAAAAGCACCATCTTTGTAGATGGCAAAACCCTGCCGCTATCGGCCGGCATGTCAGTGAATGTAGCGATCAAAACCGGTACCCGCCGGATCATTGAATATGTGCTTTCACCCTTGGTACGTCATCAACGGGAGGCCTTGCATGAACGCTAAACAATTTTATTGGATACGCATGCTGATGCCAATTGGCATTTTGGCTATATCCCCGACTATTCAAACGCAAGACTGGCCGGATATGCTGACTACACCGTTTGATGACCCTTTGCTAACTCGGCCTCCGGTATTAGACACGGGCAAAATATTACCCGGGGATGATGAAGCATATACCTGTGTCGGGACAACCCTTGATCTCGCAACGCCTCTAACACTTTTGCAAGCCATTGACCTAGCCCTATGCCACAACCTACAAGTGCAAAGTTCCTGGGCCAGCATCAAGTTGCAGGCAGCACAGGTTGGCGAAGCCAAAGCGGCGTATTTACCAACGATCAATGCTGGAGTCAGTCAGATCACACAGAAAATCCAGTACCCAGAGTCACCATCTCAGGTGAATACTGACCGTACCAGTCAGTCTCAATATTACACACTGACGTGGCGGTTGCTCGACTTCGGGGGGCGTAGCGCAAATCAGCGAGCAGCCAATGCCCTGCTTGATGCGGCCTTGGCCAGTCATGATGCTGTGCTACAAAAAACACTATCCAATGTGATTGGCCTGTACTTTGAGGCGCAAACGGCTAGAGCCAACCGTGAGGCCAAGGAGAAAATTGAAGCATTGGCTAAACATACGCTGGAGGTCGCAAAAAAGCGGGAAGCGCGTGGCGCTGGGGCACAGTCGGATACTTTGCAAGCCCAAACTTCCTTGGCGAAAGCAGAACTCGAGCACACTCGATCAATTGGCACGCATGAAAAATCGCTGGTCGCGCTGATGGTTGTGCTTGGCTTGGGTGGGCAACACGAACAAGGTTCAGAAACAAATGACCCAAGTCACGAAATGGGCAATCGTTTGACCCTAGCCCCTGACTATCTAGATCACGACATTGTGCTGCAGCAGAATTTACGAGACTGGCTGCAGTTGTCACATGAGCAACATCCGGCAGTAGTTGCGGCTCGGGCACAATTAGAATCCGCCAAAGAAAAGCTCACCGTAACGCGCTCAGAAGGATTGCCCACTCTGGATTTCACACAAAGTAAATACATCAATGGCCGCCCCAATCAAGGGCTCACCTCGACGCAAACAACTGAATCGGTGGTAGGCATTACGCTGAATATTCCTATATTTGAAGGCTTTGGAAAAACTTACAAAGTGCGGGCCGCGCAAGCACAGATTGATATCAAAGAGATAGAGCTTCGCGACACGCAAAACCAGACCCTGGGAGAAGTTGAAAAGGCTCATGCCGATGCCGTGGCTGCTCTGAGAAATCTGCAATCTTCCCAGAATTTATTAAACTCTGCCCAGGAAGCATTGGGGAACGTACAGCGCAAATATGATCGAGGAATTGCGGATATCCTGGAAATGCTCAGTGTACAAAATGCCTTAGCAGATGCCAGTCAGGAACGAATTAGAGCCCTTTCCGAATGGCGCTCGACACGGCTTCGGTTACTAGCCTATGCGGGTACTCTTGGGCTCAAAGGCTTACGTCAGAATTAACCTAAATCCGGCAGTTACCCCTTTGCCATAGTCATATGAGATGGAGGAAATGGGCCCAATTTAGGTGCAATTTTATTGCTGACATATCGCAATAACAGAGCCCAACGGTCGTCTGCTTTGAACTGCTCCGCAGCGTCTTTGAGATGGCCATGAAACTGGGCAACAAGTACAAATTCACCGAAGTGTATCCCGCCAGTACATATTGCACTGATGATGGTTTGCTGATCACCAAAGTTCAGTCTTCAAACAACAGGCTTTGAGGAAAGTATTGGAGTAGTCGTACGCTCCAATATGTACTGGCGGGATACAGCATGGGTACAGCGCTACCCGCTGGCACCGCTAGAAACTGAAACCATACTGGTGCAAAACAATGGCGTAACGCAAACGCAAGGAAATCAATCGGTTTGGTTCAACTCCAACAAAGAGCGGTGCCAACGCTTAAAAACTATGGTCAAATTTACTAAATAGCGGACTTCTTTCGTGACAAACACCGGTTGCGACCGGATGCTTATGTTGTAACGAGAAATATTTGCTCAAGCCAAGCCTTCAAGGCTTGGAAGTCTGGCGCTGAATCATTCAAAAGACCCGGCTTTAGCGCCTGCCACACCCCATGATCGGGTTCAGCTTGCCAAGCCAACCAGGTAGCCAACTCGGCTTTTGCACGCCTAATATCTTTGAACTTGGGACCATTGGGAATTTGATTAATCGATGCCTGAACATGCTCCATCAATACCGATTCATTGGGATGAATACAGCGCTGAATCCAATGCTCCAGCGCACCTTCATCAGCATTGTTGGGCATAACCCACGCGCCTAAGTCGTTGAGACCGTCGTTATGGGTGAACACAAGACCAGAAGCTAAACAACCAGAAGCTAAACAGTTCGATAATCTGTAACCAGCATCTCTGAACAGTTGCATCAGTTTTTCCCGCGCGTTATCAAATCCCCCGCCATCGGCCACTCTGTCAGCATCAACTACGATGGCTAGCCGCTCTGTTTGCCCATCTGCAAGTTGGCTTAAGTATGTTTTTTCAATTGCAGCAAAAGCAGCTTGTTTTGTATTTTTGAATTGACCGGCATCTTTGGGTGTAGCGACCGTCACCTGAACATTCAAGCCTAAGCGTTTGCACATGGCCTCAAAAAAGGCCCGATCAGCCTCGGCTTCCACCAGCAGAATGTTTTTCTGACTCATCGCACTTCCACATCTTTCTGAGTGATGGTCTGCAGTGCAGACTCGTCAAACACCGTGGCAATTACCCGACCTTCGTCGCTGGTCCGCACACTGCGGCCTAAACGGAACAGCACCCCATCTGTCTGTGTGCGTTCCACGGCAACTTTGGTGAAGCTTTCGATGCAGTCCCAACTGTGCGTGGTGGCAAAAATTTGAATGTTGTGACGCTCTGCCACCTCAAACAACAACGCCCAAACTTTCTCTTGAACTGAATAATGCAAACCGTTTTCAAACTCGTCAATCACTAGAAAACCGCCTTTGGCAGCAAACAGCTTTAAGGAAAGCTGCAATACTCGCAACATGCCGTCACCCATGCTGTTCAATGGAACAGGGCGGTCAACGCCAGATAGCTTCACCATAGCGGTGCGTGAGGGCCTGATCCTCAAAGTCGGAGGCGAATACCCGTCTGAACGTACAAAGGTCAGGTTCTCAAAATTGGGCTCTATTACCAGCAGTGCTTTCTTGACCAAAGCTTCTTGTTCAGTAAAGACAACACGATCCCACTCATCTGCCAATTCATCCATGGAGATAAACTGGGTGGGAATCACACTGCAAGCCACAGCTGAAATATCCGGCATAGATGGGCGGCGTGTTCCGCTCAGCAGCTTGATTGGCGGATACAGTCGCTCTCCCTTTTTCACCAAAATGACATGCTGCAAATCACCAATGATTTCATTAGCTTCAGAGCTACGGATGATACGACGTCGGATGCGGTTGATCGTTTCACCATCGTGCACCTCAGGTTCACCCACCTCTTCCATCAGCGCAAGAGATATCTGCAGTCGATCAACGGAATCACCACAGTTCCCGATTTCAATGGCTGTGCCGTCTTCCGGAAATGCTCTGCCTGGAAAAAAATCCTGGAATGGTAGCAGCGTGTCTTCGTCCAAAATCTCCGACTCTCTTGTACGGTAGCGCTCATCGTGCTCTTGCGCAATGGCTTCTAGCAGCGGCCTTTGAGCGTTGCCTGCGTATATGCGTAACGCCTCCAGTACGGTGCTCTTGCCGCAATTGTTTTTACCAACGATCAGGTTCACACGGCCCAGCCTTGGCACCTCAAGGTGCTCTAGTGAACGAAAGTTTCTGATTAACAGTGAGTCAAGCATGTTTTTTGCTCCAATATCTAGCCATTATGCTAATTCTAAGTAAGCTAGCACTGTCCGTGCATTGATGCTAGGCTTCAAAACCTCTCTGCTTTGCAAGTTGTGCGCAGGCGGCAATGAAGGTAGGCTGTTGTCGGTGTTTGTCACGAAAGATGTCCGCTTTTTAGTGAATTAGACCATGATTTATAAAGGATGGCTCCGATCTTTTTTGGGGTTGAGCCAAAACGTTTGATTTCCTTGGCATTGATACGTTTTTCTGGATTTCCAGCGATGGGGCATTTTTTGTTTTGCGGTTTTGTAATGACCCAGCGCAATCTGCTCAAGTCAAGCTGCTAGTTTAAACTTTTTAAGGACTTAGTTTGAGATAAACATCTCTGTGCCCCCTGATGAGGGTGTTTATGGTTTTAGAACCCAATTCAGTCCCCAATTTAGGGATGGTGACTTGCCCCTTGATCGTAAGTGTCGGCGGCATATAACCCCCAATGTTTTACCGATAATTGTAAAGTGATACCTTACAGCTACTCTGACAAGCTATGTGCTGTTTTACTCTGAGGCAAGCTCCCAGTACCTCTGCCGATTAGGCGCGGCTATGGGACAACCCAGCCGTTCTAAAATGTGGTTTAATTGTCAAGACCTGCCTGTGCGCCTAACCCCCACTGAACATCAAAGCATTACCCAAATTTTGCGGGCGCTTGACCCGCAGAGCGAAGTGCTGCTTTTTGGTTCGCGGACTGACGATCAGCGCAAAGGCGGCGATATCGATTTGCTTTGGAAAACCAGCCGAGCCATCGACCTTAAAACACAGCTAAAGGCCCAATGGAGCCTTGAGGTTTCATGCGATACTAAGGTTGATTTACTGGTTCAAGCGCCCGATCAGCCCGATCAGGCCATTTTTCGGATTGCACGACAAACGGCCAAACAACTGCTGCGCGATTGAGTATGGTTTAAAGAATGGGTGTATTGCCAATCGCCCTTGGGAATATGTGGGCAACAGCGTTCGTCAACGCAATGAATTCCGCGCCAGCGCCGAGCGCCAGCGCCTTGCACGCCATTGGACTTTAAAACCATCATCAGTGCAATAGGTACTGGCGGGATACAATATTGCACTGATGATGGTTTTTAAGGAACTGCATTGGGGATTGTAAATCCAAGGCGTAATGCGGTCTGGATTCGTTGAACCAAATCAAGTACTCAAGGAGTTTGTTGTTAAAGGCTTGGATATCTTCAAAGAGCAGATCTTTATGAAACTCAATGAATTCTTCTTGAATGGATCGATTAAAACGTTCGGCGTGGGCATTCATTTTTGGGCATTTAGGGTAGGTAAGCCATCGCACGGCGCCGTCATCTAACACCACCTTGGTGAATTCGGCTTTAAATTCACTGCCATTGTCGGTGAGCACCCGCTGGGGTTTATATGGGTATGCAGTTTTGGCAATATCCCAGAGTTTGGCGGTATGTTTTGCGTGTTTGGAAGGCAGTGCGGCCGCTAGGGCAAAGCGGCTGAACATATCTTTGAAGGTCACGACGTAGCGCCGCATACCGCTATATGGGCCAGAGCCATGAATTTCGATGGTATCGAGGCCAACGCACTCACCAGGAGCTTTGGGGCTATAGCCTTTAGGTTTTCTGTGACCTTGAGCTTTACTGCGAGTAGAAGCTGGGGGTCGTTTCTTGACGGGCATAAGAGCAGGGCTACTTTTGGCTATGCGGCGTATAGTGGAAACGCTGGGGCATGGCAATGACCGTGGCTCACACCAGTCGAGGAGGAAGATATGGATTTTTTCAAAGCCAAGGAAGGGAAATTGCTTTCGGAAATTCAGCAGCTGGTCAATGACGGATTTAGGCCATTGTTGCGGCTTACGCACGTGTATGGGGGCACGGCTTTTATTGTTTAAAGCGGCGGTATTGCCTTTAGCGTCTTTGTAAAGCTTTTGCCATGAAAACAAAGTGCGACGAGAGATTTTGAAAGCATCTATGGTCGGCTGTAGACCGTGCTTTACCCAAAAATTGAGAACTCTGAGACGGTACTCGGCGGTTTCGCTGATCGTATGCATGCGATTAGCGTAACGTATAACGCCTGTAAAACCTTTAATTCGATAGCCTATCCATTTTTGCTGCATTCATCTTTCTCGCTTTTGATTGAGTGCAGTATGTTACTGACGGAATGCAGTGGGTGTTTCACCCCAACGCTCAACCACGCCTTCATCGCTTTCATTGAAAGCATGCTTCAAATACAGCAACGACACCATCAGGCGTATGGGCAACCGTGGGCGGCCGGCGTTAGACTTGCCGGCACCGACCACTTTCACTTCAGGACCAAATAGGCCCACACTTTCAATTTTCTTTCCTGCTTTTACTCGTCGTTCAAAATGATGCGCAA
>JAUMCS010000014.1:0-1981 GCA_032122355.1 Burkholderiaceae bacterium | reverse complement strand
TAGATTATTTGATGATCAAGTCATCAGGCTAACAATTTAGCATAGCTTTATAGTGACCTCGACACTCTTGGTTGCGATGTTAATTGGCATACCGATCGGTATGATTACTTTTTTAAGGCCAAAGCTTGGCAACCCGATTCTCTACCTCTCCGGGGTATTCCAAACAATTCCCTCGCTGGCTTTACTCGCTTTTTTGATCGGCATCTTGCAAAGCGTCGGTACACTACCTGCTATCCTCGCACTTACAATCTATGCGTTGTTGCCGATTATAGAAAATACATATTCAGGGCTCAAAACTGTTGATCCTGTTTTGCGTGAGTCTGCGAGAGCGCTTGGTGCAAGCCGTTGGATTTGCCTCACACGCATCGAACTTCCTGCTTCGACCATTAGCATTTTGAGTGGCATTAAAGTAGCCGCACTCAGTACAACAGGAACGGCAACCGTCGCTGCATTCGTTGGGGCCGGTGGCTACGGTGAACGTATCGCTGAGGGGCTTGCAACGAACAATACTGACACGATGCTGGCAGGCGCAATTCCAGCTGCTATGTTTGCCCTGTTGCTCCAAGCTTTGCTGAATCTTCTCGGACGCCACCTAGGGGGCAAGCAGTCGAAGTAATTACCGCAAGAGGTTGACGTAAAGCAATAATAAGTTGAAGAATGTGTAACGAAAAGTATTGAGGTATTTCATAACAAGTGTTGAGTTATTCCACAACAAGTGTTGAGCTACTCAATAACAAGATTGGAGTTGTTAGGCTGATGTTCGATGACTTCGCCCACAATCGCGGCAGATTCAAAGCCATGTCGAGCAAAGACTTCGAGCACGTGCGCTGCAGCACTGGGTTCACAGGACACCAAAAGGCCACCGCTCGTCTGCGGGTCGGAAAGCAAGTCACGATCCGCAGAAGTAACAGAGGCCGTGAGTGTTATTTCATGGCCGTATGCATCCCAGTTACGCCCCGACGCGCCGGTAACCAAACCCTGAGAGGCAAGCGCTCGCGACCCTTCAATCAACGGTATCTGCTCCATTATGAGTCGTACTGCCGTGTTTGAACCACGCGCGATTTCAAGTGCATGACCAGCCAGCCCGAATCCGGTGACGTCCGTCAGCGCATGAACACCGTCAATGGCAGCAAGGTCTGGACCAGCTGTGTTTAGCATTGTGGTCGACGCAATCATCCTACCGTATCCGGCATCACCAAGCTTTCCCTTCTTTAGGGCAGCTGAAAGAATACCTACGCCAAGTGGTTTACCTAAAATCAGGCAATCTCCAATCCTTGCAGAAGCATTGCGTTTCACCCGTAATGGATGAACTATGCCAAGGGCTACTAAACCGTAAATGGGCTCGACGGAGTCGATTGTGTGCCCACCTGCAACCGGAATACCAGCGCGCTCGCAGATTGACTGACCACCCGCCAGAATTTTTCCAATGGTGGTCGTAGAAAGAACGTTGATGGGCATGCCCACAAGTGCGAGAGCCATGATCGGACGTCCGCCCATGGCATAGACATCGCTGAGAGCATTTGCAGCAGCAATTTGTCCGAAGTCGAAGGGATCGTCTACGATCGGCATGAAGAAATCAGTGGTTGCTATGAGTGCCTGCTCGTCATTGAGCTTATAAACAGCTGCATCATCTGCGGTCTCAATGCCCACGAGCAAGGCCTCAGGTACAACCATGCTTCCCGCATTTTTTAAAATCGTGCTTAGCACCCCGGGTGCAATTTTACATCCGCATCCACCACCGTGAGAAAGGCTAGTGAGCCTCGGCTCGGTTGGTTGCTTTGGTAATGGCAAATTGGTGGTGATATGGTTATCCATGATATTAAAACCTTAACGTTATATAAGTAATTATAGGGTTATTTCTTTGTTATTGCTTTGGATATGAGTGCTAAAAGCGCTGCTTTTTCGACTTCAGGCTCAAATAAAACAGATCTCTCCGAACATTGCCCGCTAAGTCGGTGAAGAAGCCCTCGCTGATGAGTCT
>JAUMCS010000013.1:0-30018 GCA_032122355.1 Burkholderiaceae bacterium | reverse complement strand
GCAAAAGCAACGAAAGATCATTAGCTGTCACGATGAGGGGGGGCCTCCGGCGGCCTGGCGGGGGCCTTTTTATTAATAAATTACCAATTCAAGAAAGCCAAAACTGCCGAAAAAACAATTCGGCCTGCGATCAAAAATCGCGCAACGCCAAACCTCGGTCACGTTCACCAGAATCAGCGGTCACGTTCGCCAGAATATTCAACTGAATTAGAAATTTTTGGCATACTTGATGATTACAGGCATAGCACTTGCTCAAAATTATCAATCCCTGGTCCAATTCCTCTTCGGTGGAGGAGCGGGCGCAGGGCGGGGTGCGGCAGCGGCGATGCATTCGACGAGATTGAAGGTGACCAGCAGCAGGTATTTCTCAGCATCGCTTCGCGGCGCCAGCAAGTCATGATCCTGCAAGTAGACATGGACGAATGCAAGCAGATAGCGTTGCGCATGGTTTTCGACGTGTTGCTTGGCGGCTTGTCTCTTGAGCTTGGGACTTAGGCCTTCGTTGAAACGAATGCTGCCAAGGAGGCGCTGCCGGCAGCGCTCCTGGTCGTCCTCCATGATAAGGGGCCATTCCAGCCCCGTTGCCTTGATAGCCTGGTAAGCCACCGTGAGGATGTGTAACGGTATTTCCAGCTGTGGCATGCTCACGCCCATGTGCGTGAGCATCAGCACCGAGGCCAGCAAATTAGGTTGACGCAGATTGATTTCATCGACCAGATGCACTCGCTCTTGCAGGCTCATGCGAGCCACGGTCACGATCGCCTCAGCGACCTGGGCCTGGGACAACTCGCTCATGATTTCAAATCCGATCGCAAGGGGTGCGCAGTGAACTGCTGTAAATTCAGTAGTTTCTGGATGCTAACTATATTAACCATGGTGACAAATGCTATTTTTTACTTTTTTCTAATAAATGCTCAAGATGACGTTGCTTAAGCAATTCGGGAAACTCTTGTTTAACGTATTCTGCAATCAATTTCTTTCCTCGCCGTAACGACTCAATTTCGGACTCCGCCAATTGTGGTGAAGTCCACGAAGTATTCGGCTGCGTTGGTTCTGAGCGCATTGGGCTCGTTATCGAAGACTTCAATAAATTCTTCATCATACCGCTCCTTGAATCACTAGAATTGACGGTCACCTTCACAAGAATATTCAGCCAAGTCTTATGAGCTGATGCTGGCGGCGAACTGTTGCAAACGCTGTCCCTCGGCCCGAGCCTCGGCCAACAAATGGCTCCAGTCGTCCGGAGGATGGCCGTTTTCGAGCATTTTGCGAAACACCCGGTAAGCATCGTCGTTGCTCTTGTAGGCCCGCTTGGTGTCCTCATCGTTGACCCACGCAAACACGATCACTTTGCCGGGCGCGTGGTAGCGGAAAAACAGGCGGTACTGCTGGAAGAACTTCGCCCGAAACCAATGCTTGTGGTAGTTGCCTAAGGTGCCGCCTTGACGGTATTCCGGACGGGTTGGATCTTGCGGGATGAGGTCGAAAGCCAACTTGGTGATTGCGGCCAGTCGTTTGCTGGCGTTTTTTTTCACGTATCCGTCAGAATCCTTTTGCTTGAAGACCTCAACCTGCTGCGCTAATCCTTCAATCTGTGCGAGGAACAACGGGTGGGCAAAGACTCTCCAGCCGTGAATCACCAGCGGTGCGGTCTCGCCCGTGCTCATTCATCATCTGCCGAGAGGGCGGCATCAAGATCGACCGCGATGCCACCGACCAAAGACTGGAGCCGCTGGACAAGCCCCAAATCCACTGCCCGCAGGCGATCGGGATACCTGGCCATGTCGTGTGACAAAAAGCCCAGGAATTGGCCTAGTACAGGGTCATCACCTTCGGAAGCTTCAGCGCGAGTTAGCACCACCTCGCCGTTGGGGCGGATGCTGTAGTGAATTTTGTCTCGCTTGCCGAGTTGCAGAGCGCGACGAACGGTTTCTGGCACCGTGGTCTGGTAGCGGTCGGTCAACTTGGATTCGACGTCGAGGGTGGCAGGCATGGGGTGCTCCGGTCAAAAGATAGGATGCCTTGCATAATAATGCAATTGCCTTGTTAAGTCAATGCAAATGCATTGTTAGTGACTGTTTCCTTCCTTTCTGGAAATCGCAAAGGCAGCATCCTCGCCGGTGGCTCAGGCACTCGGCTCTACCCCGTGACCCAGGTTAGATACCGGCACGCACGATAGCCTGCTAGAAGCTGCCAGCTTTATTGCCACCCTACAAAAGCGCCAGGGTTTGCAGGTGGCTTGCCCCGAAGAGATAGCATTTCGTCAGGGCTGGATCAATGCTGAGCAATTGGAAACCTTGGTATGCATCCGGCCGCCACCACCCTTGCCAAAAGCTAAGAAATAGTTTAAAGCTGATGCGGGTTAAGCAACAGGTTAAGCAGCTGCTGGTGCTTTCCAGTGGGTGGGGAGCAGTTCAGAAATTCGGCTATAGGGATGAGTGGGCAAACGCTGCAACACATCTTTGAGATAAGCTATAGGTTCAAGCCCATTGAGTTTGGCGGTTTGAAGCAAAGACATGATAGCCTCCTGAGCCCATGTCAATGCTCGGTGCGTTTGAGGTCGCGGTAGAAATTCTCGTGCGGACCGACCATCAACAACTTCAGTGTGTTCTCATCCAGGGCGCGGTAGGCGAGCAGGCACAGCTGGGTGCCCATGCGGAACTTATAGACCTGCACACCGGCCAGATCACCGACCTTGATTTCACCGACGTCGGGCTGGCTGGCTACGGCTCGCACCGCTTCGTCAAGCGCGGCTTTTTGCTCCTTGTGCAGCTTTTTAACGGCGCGCTCAAAGGTCGGGGTAACAAGGATGCGCATCAGCCGAACTGGTATTCAGCCACGGGCTCTTCCTGGTCAGCTATCAGGATGTCGCGGATGACGCTGAAGGGCAGATCAGGATTTTCTGTGGCGATCTTGCCAATTTGAGACCAGTACTCGATCTGCTTGGGCACCGAACGGTGCTCGATCTTGCCGTAGTGCTTGGCAGTCTCGACCAAAGTTTCGGGCAGTTTGACGTTAACGGCCATCTCAATCTCCTTTAATGGAGTCATGATATCTCATAAAGGACCAAAATGGAACCTTTGATTGTCTCAATCCGCCATCGTCTCTTCGACAATCTCGCAGTGAATCACAAACCCGGTGAGGTAAGGCGTAAGCATCCGGCTGCGATCACCCTTGCCAAATGCTAAGAAATAGCTTAAAGCGGAGGCAAGTTAAGCAACTGCTGGTGCTTTCCAGCGGGTGGGTTCATGGGTGAGTGCATCCATATACTAAACCGGACATCTTTTGTGACAAACACCGTGCAAAAATGGCAAACTAAAAAGCCTAAATTGTTCAAAATATCGGTACCTAATCATGCGGGTCTTGACAGATAAGCAAATGGTTCGAGTTCATTTATGGCTAGCTAGTTAAGTTTTTTTCGCTTCCTTGTTCAACGTACGCAAAAAATTAAGCTTTTGACTAATCTTGATTTCTAAGCCCCGCGCAACAGGCTGATACCAATCTGGTAAATGTATTTCATCTGGAAGATAAGATTCACCGGGAACATAGGCATAGGGTTCGTCATGGGCGTTACGATATTCACCCCCATATCCCAGCTCCCTCATTAAATTTGTTGGTGCATTTCGAAGGTGAATAGGAACATCTCGGCTTTTATCCTGCTTAACGAAAGTCCGCGCTTGATTGTAGGCTTTATAGCCAGCATTACTTTTTGCTGCAACTGCTAAGTAAATTACTGCCTGCCCTAAGGCTAACTCACCCTCAGGGCTGCCAAGTCGATCAAAAGTGGAAGCCGCATCAATGGCTATTTGAATTGCTCTTGGGTCAGCTAGACCGACATCTTCCCAAGCCATGCGTATGATTCTACGAGATAGGTATTGTGGATCCGCACCGCCATCAAGCATTCTACTAAGCCAATATAAAGCAGCATCAGGGTTGGAGCCTCTGACAGATTTATGAAGGGCTGAAATCTGGTCATAGAAATTGTCACCACCTTTATCAAAACGCTTTGAATTCAGTGTCAAGGCTTTTTGGATGAAGTTAGCGTCAATCTTCTGTACACCAGCAGCACCAGCAGCCGATTTGCACTGTTCTAGAAGGTTTAAGAACCTTCTAGCATCACCATCAGCATAGCCAATGATGGTATCGACTGCTAAGTCATCAAATACCAGACCATTAAGTGCTTTTTCATGTGCGCGTTTCAGAAGAAGCTTCAACTCATCTTCTGAAAGTGTCTTTAGAACATAAACCTGAGCCCTAGATAGTAAAGCGGAATTAACTTCAAATGAAGGATTCTCAGTGGTTGCACCTATTAAAGTGATCAAGCCACTTTCGGCATAGGGGAGAAGGGCATCTTGTTGGGACTTATTGAATCTGTGAATCTCATCCACAAATAGAATCGTGTGTTTTCCCTCAGCGAGCTGACTTTCAGCCTGCTCCATGGCCGATCTTATATCCTTCACCCCTGAAAATACGGCAGAAAGCGCTATAAAGAAGCAGTCAAAGGCGGTAGCCGTTAGGCGGGCAAGGGTGGTTTTGCCGACCCCCGGTGGCCCCCAAAAAATCATGGAATGCGGTTTACCCGAAAGGAAAGCTAGTTTCAATGGTTTTCCCTCACCCAGCAGGTGAGATTGGCCAATTACCTCATCTATGTTTGTGGGCCGAAGTAACTCAGCCAGTGGCACATGCGGGGCGTTGGGTTTCATTGTTCAATAACATCAGCTCCAGCCGGAACTTGAAACTGGAAACGCTTGGGCACCAAAGGAATATTGAGCCGCACTTGTGTGAACAATAGTAGGGTGCGCTGTCCCAGGGAATCCGTGATCTCTAGGGCCGCTAAGTTTTTATCTTTGAACCCCACTTTGATGCGCTCAAATTGCATTTCTGGCTGAGTGATCGCAGCCCGTGGGGTGGTTAGCACCCATTCTATGCCATCGGTTGCAGTCTCATTTCGCAACGTATAGTTTTTATCAATATCACTCCCAGCGAGTATTGCAGCCGGAGTGGACATCAGGGACTCAGCTTGTGATCGTACAACCACTTGGTTCAATTCGATATCATGTAACCAAACTCGGTTTCCATCGGCAATAATTAATTGAGGATGGGGATTGGCATAAGTAAAACGAAATTGGCCAGGGCGTACAAATTCAAATTCGCCTGTCGAGGGCTTGCCGCGGGTACCATCGGGTTGAATAACCGTTTGCGTAAATTCAGCACGGCCGTTGCGTGTTTTTTTGACAAAATCACGCAAATAGGCAGCGGCATCGGCGTGGGCGTTGCTAGCTAGTATGCTGAAAGTGAGGCTGAATAACCATAGCTTCATAGAATATCCAAGGATTGTGTTTGCGGTTGAGTAATCGCGCTAATCGGCGTGGCGTGGCGCGATGATATCGCGTTTTCCACTGCTGCTCATGGCGCTCACGACTCCCGATTTTTCCATTTGTTCAAGCAGTTTGGCCGAGCGATTATAGCCAATACCTAGATGGCGCTGTACCAGAGAAATCGAGGCTCTTTTATTTTGTACCACTATAGCGACAGCCTTGTCATAAAGTGGGTCTGATTCACCTGAGCTGCTTTCATCTAGCAAACCATCTGATGAATTATCCTCTACTGTGCCGCCTTCTAAAATGCCTTCAATGTAATTGGGCTCACCTTTACTTTTAATGTATTCAACAACGCGATGCACTTCATCGTCACTCACAAAAGCACCGTGCACACGAGTGGGAAAACCAGTGCCACTGGCCATGTAAAGCATATCACCCATGCCCAATAAAGCTTCGGCTCCCATTTGATCCAGAATAGTGCGGCTGTCAATTTTGCTGCTGACTTGGAATGAAATGCGCGTAGGGATGTTGGCTTTGATCAGTCCGGTAATGACATCCACACTGGGCCTTTGTGTGGCTAAAATCAGGTGGATGCCACAAGCTCGCGCTTTTTGCGCAAGGCGGGCAATCAACTCTTCAATTTTTTTGCCCACCACCATCATCAGATCAGCCAACTCATCAATGACCACCACAATAAAGGGCAGTCGATCGAGTGGCTCTGGTTCTTCCGGTGTGAGGCTAAAGGGGTTGGCAATACACTCGCCGCGGGCTTGAGTATCATCAATTTTTTTGTTGTAGCCGGCTAGGTTACGTACGCCCATTTTGCTCATCAATTTGTAGCGGCGCTCCATCTCGCCCACGCACCAATTCAAGGCATTGGCTGCTTGCTTCATATCAGTGACTACAGGGCATAGTAAATGCGCAATGCCTTCGTATACACTCATCTCAAGCATTTTGGGGTCAATCAGAATCAAGCGTACATCGCGAGCTTCAGCTTTGTAAAGTAGGCTTAAAATCATAGCATTGATACCCACGGATTTGCCGGAACCCGTGGTACCTGCTACCAAGCAATGGGGCATTTTGGCCAAATCCGCCACCACCGCTTGCCCCACGATATCCTTGCCCAGCCCCATGGTTAATAGGGAGTGAGATTGATGGTAGAGCTGCGAACCCAGAATTTCACTGAGCTTGATGGTTTGGCGTTTGGCGTTTGGCAATTCCAGTGCCATGGTGGTTTTGCCAGGAATGGTTTCCACCACACGAATACTCACTAAGCTTAGTGATCGTGCCAGATCCTTGGCCAGGTTTACCACCTGAGAGCCCTTCACACCCGTGGCTGGTTCAATCTCGTAGCGTGTGATCACGGGGCCCGGCGATGCTGCCACCACTTGCACTTCCACTCCAAAGTCACGCAGCTTCTTCTCGATCAGGCGCGAAGTCATTTCTAGTGTTTCTGTGGCCACCGATTCTTGCCGCAATGGTGCGGCATCCAGTAAATCAACCCTGGGCAGCGTGCCTTCTTGATGATCATCGCTGAATAAGGTTTGCTGGCGTTCCTTAATCACACGCTCTGATTTGACGACATCAGCCGGTACGGGTGTGACGACCAGGGGCGGCGTAGGTGGCGGGATGGTGTGTTCAGTGATGGGGGCGACATCTTCGAGTCGAAGATCCACTTCGCGCTCTTGTTTGGCTTGTTCGCCTATGATTTTATCTTTAGCCCGAGCGCGTTGGGCTTGGCGTTGGGTGCGCCAATTTTCAACCCAGCCCCCTAGTTGCTCAGCCCAATGTAACCATGAAAAGTGAAAGGCCCACGCCGTGCCTATGACCAGCAGCGCAATCCAGGTAACGCCTGAGCCTTCAAAGCCTAGCCATTTCACTGACCATTGCCCAAGGCTGTAGCCTAATATGCCTCCGGCATGACCGGGGATATAGGCTTCTGATTGATACAATCGAGTCCACTCTAGAGCGCAACTGGCGCAAAGTAAAATGATCAAGCCTACGATGCGCCGCCAGTTTGGGGGGGATTTAGGGGGTGGGGCTGTTAGAGCTCCCCAACGAACTCTCAGGGCTAGTGCAGCAAGCCAGGTACTTAAACTAACGGCTATGATCCACCAAGCAGAAAGGCCAAATAGAAAGAGTAATAAATCTGAGCCCCATGCCCCCATGATGCCCACCCAATTACGTGGAGTACCTTGCGTGCCTGTGGTTGTGAAAGCCGCATCTTGGGCATGATGGGTGAGCATGGCCAATAGGGCCAGTAGCCATGCGATAAAATATACACTTACTCGCAGCGGCACAGGGCCCAAACTTGGGGCCCGTTGCGAATCCGCCGCAGTAGCACGGGTCGATTCTGGTGGCTGATGGCCTTCTTCTGAGTTTTTAGAGCCTGAGGCTCTTGAAAATAAGGTGGAAAGTGGAAATGTCATACCATTATTGTGGTGCTTTTTTTAAAAATTCAAACTGAATGCATGACTCATGCCAAAATGACATTATGAGCGCAAACCCTAAGACTTCCACTACTCATTCCCAACTCTTGATATTGGGTTCGGGCCCCGCAGGTTATACGGCTGCTATTTATGCGGCCAGAGCCAATTTAAAACCCATGCTGATTACGGGTATGTCCCAAGGCGGTCAACTCATGACCACCACCGAGGTCGATAACTGGCCTGCCGATGTGGCTGGTGTGCAAGGCCCAGAGTTGATGCAGCGATTTATGCAACATGCCGAGCGTTTTCAAACGCAAATGGTATTTGATCATATCCATACTGTTGAATTAGCACAGCGGCCTTTTACTTTGAAGGGTGATTCAGACACCTATACCTGTGATGCCTTGATCATTGCCACGGGCGCCAGTGCTAAATATCTGGGCTTGCCTAGCGAGCAAGCTTTTATGGGTCGCGGTGTCAGCGGCTGTGCAACCTGCGATGGCTTTTTCTATCGCGATCAAGATGTTTGTGTGGTCGGCGGTGGTAATACGGCGGTAGAAGAAGCCCTGTACCTATCTAATATTGCCCGCAAGGTGCATTTAGTGCACCGGCGTGATAAGTTTCGTGCTGAAGCCATCATGGTGGACAAATTACATGAAAAAGTGGCTGCAGGAAAAATGCAATTGCATCTGTGGCACACCCTTGATGAGGTACTCGGGGATGCCTCGGGCGTAACGGGTGTGCGCTTGCGGCATACGCAGGATCAAAGTACTTGTGAACTGGCTTTGCAAGGTTGTTTTATCGCCATTGGCCATGCTCCTAACACGGATATTTTTCAAGGTCAGCTGGAAATGCACGATGGCTATATAGTAACGCGCTCGGGACTACAAGGAATGGCTACGCAAACCAGTGTCCCTGGAGTTTTTGCAGCGGGTGATGTGCAAGATCATGTTTACCGACAAGCCATTACCAGTGCTGCCAGCGGCTGTATGGCTGCGTTGGATGCGCAACGATTTTTAGAGCAGCAGCCCTCACGTTAAAGGTTTAGAAGAATGAATACTATGAACGAATCAGCCTCCGCCCCGGAAGATGATGAAATCAGCTTACTGGATATAGTTTTATTTCTGAAAGAGGGTTGGAAAACGCTGGCGGTTAGCGTCTGCGCAGGTTTGACTTTGGCTGCTGGCGCCGTAGCATGGCTGCCGGCTAAGTATGAGGCTTCTGCCCTTGTTGATGTTGGGAAGGTGTTGAATAACCCAGTTGAGCCCATTTCGGTATTGCGTGAAAAGATGATGGAGCCGACTTATTATGCTCCTCAAACTTGGGCATCCTGCGGCCTAGACAAAAGCAAAAAACCTGGCGAAGAATTATCTAAAGCGCTAAAACCCACGATTGCAAAACAATCAACTTTTCTAACAATTTCATTCAAAGCCAAATCATCGGCGCAAGCATTCGCTTGCTTAGAGAGTGTGCTAAAGGATGTTCATCGCCATCAAGCTAAGATCTCACAACCCCAATTAGACGCTACTCAATTGAATCTTCAAAAGGAAAAAGCGCTGCTAAAAGAAGCTGAAGATTTTGTTGCGCAGTTCTCAGACAAAGATACATTATTCAAGTTTGGAGATGCTAAATTTTCTTCCACTACCTTATTGTTATCTACATTGCAAGCCAAACAAAGCCAAGTCTTAGAGTTACGAAACAGTATTTCAAAAACGCACCTGGCACTAACTGCACCGCAAACCCAGGTTGCTGAATTTGCCGTGCCTATTTATGCGCCTGAAGATAAGGTCGAGCCTAAGACTCCATTGTTATTGGCGCTTGGCTTGCTGCTCGGCGGCTTTTTGGGTTTAGTTGGGTTGATTGGGCGTAAAGCTTATGAGCGCTTGCAGCTGCAGTTGGCTGCCACTAAGGCGAGGTAGGCCCAAGAATAAACCTCATGCTGCGTTATCAGACCATTCCTGTGACTCCATTTGAGCAAAATTGCTCGTTGGTTTGGTGCGATCAAACCATGGATGCTGCAGTGATTGATCCGGGTGGGGAGTTGCCGCGGATTTTAAAGGCGGTCAAAGATAAGGGTTTGAACTTAAAAGCAATCTGGCTCACCCATGCTCATATTGATCATGCGGGTGGTGCAGGGCAGTTGGCGCGTGAGGCGCAATTGCCGATTATTGGGCCGCATGCTAATGATCAGTTCTGGATTGAGGTTCTGCCGCAGCAAAGTGCGATGTTTCGTTTTCCTCCCGCAGAGGCTTTCACGCCTACTCGCTGGTTACAAGATGGTGATACCGTTGAGGTGGGCTTGTGCAAAGTGCATGTGCGCCATTGCCCGGGGCATACGCCAGGCCATGTGGTATTTCATTCGCCTGAAGCGAAGTGTTGTTTTGTGGGGGATGTGTTATTTGCCGGAAGTATTGGTCGAACGGATTTTCCCCGTGGGGATTTGGATACGCTGGTCCACAGTATCAAACAGCGCCTGTGGCCCATGGGTGATGACACGGTTTTTATTCCAGGTCATGGGCCTGAGAGTACCTTTGGGTATGAGCGCCGCCACAATCCGTATGTGAAGGATTCGGTCTAGTAAGTGTTCCATTTCGCGGGTGATGAAGTCTCTTTAGCTCGGGTTTTCATCTCGGGCTGTATTTGGTGGTGTTTGGCTTGCCGCAGGGGGTGAAAAAGGCTGACTGGGCTTTTCTGCTCTTGCATAAATGGGGCTAACTTTAGGCAAAATGCGTTCAATATCTTGAATCCGTGTATCACCGGCTGGGTGCGTTGATAAAAATTGGGGTGGCGCATTTTTGTTGGCCGACATCATTTTTCTCCAGAGGCTCATCCCCGCGCTGGGGTTGTATCCGGCACGTGCAGCCAATTCTGCCCCCACCAAATCAGCTTCGGTTTCATCGTCACGGCTGAATTTAAGCGATAGCAACTGTGCTCCCATGCCTAAAGCTATATCGCCCAATTGCCCTAAGCCGAGTAAAGATGAAAGAATGTTTGTACCTACGCGTGTAGCCGTACCCTTGCCCATGCGTTCACGTGCATGCTCGCGCAGCGCATGCGCAATTTCATGCCCCATGATCATGGCTACTTCGTCGTCATTGAGTTGTAATTGTTGCAAAATACCATAGTAAAAAGCAATCTTTCCACCCGGCATACAAAAGGCGTTGATTTGCTGACTGCCAAAAAGTCGCACCTCCCATTTCCACTGTTTGGCGCGGGGATTCCATGTGGCTGTGTAAGGGATCATACGGTCCATGATATAACGAAGGCGAATCATTTGCGGGTGCGAATTGGAGGCTAAAGCATTTTTCTTAGCGGCTTCTTGTGCCATTTTTTGGTACTGTAAAGCGGCGGTTTCTTCTAATTGCTCAGCAGAAACCAATTTGGAAAAAACTGAGCCCTTGCCGACATTTTGCTGCACACCCTCTTCGCTTTGTTCTTGTGCGAATGTGGAGGCCCAAGGGGTTACAAGACCTGTACTTAAAAGGCCTGTGAATAGTCTTCTCCCGTGTAGGTGACAGGTCAGTCCAGAGCAGTTCGAGTGGCTCTGGCGCTGTTGTACAGGTAAAGGTAGTTCGATATTTTCATAGGTGTTAAAGTGGTGATCGGGTAGCATGCATAGGCACTCCAGAAAAGTGATACGGGAATTTTATTCAGGGATATTCTGTGGTGGCGATTGGGTTAGTTGATGTACGGTCTGAATCAGAACTTTGACATTAAAGGGTTTAGAGACGTAGCCGTCCATACCTGCTTCAAGTGCAATTCTGACATCTTCTTGTAATACTGCTGCTGTAGTTGCAATCACGGGTAAATCTTTGCCTGATGGTCTTTTGCGTAATTCTCGAGTGGCTTGTAGCCCATCCATGATAGGCATTTGTATATCCATTAATACTGCGTCAAGACGTTGCTGTTTTTCGGTGTATTCATCAATTATCTCGATGGCCTGAAGACCATTTTTGGCTTGGATGACTTGTGCTTTAGCTCGCTCAAGTAAACCTTTACCAACAACCAAGTTAATGGGATTATCATCTACTAGCAGTATCACCATATCCGATAAGTCAGTTGGTTCCGATGCGATTTTGTTTGTGTGTGACCCTTCGGCAGACGGCAATGGAATCTCAACCCAGAAAGTAGAGCCATAGCCATCTTCACTATTAACTCCTACTTCGCCACCCATACGATGCGACAACTCACGACAAATAGATAGCCCTAAGCCTGTGCCTCCAAATTGGTGAGATGTACTGCGGTTGGCTTGTTCAAAAGGTTGAAATAAGCGACCTTGTTCTACAATCGAAAGTCCTAACCCTGTATCAATGACTTCAAAACGTATTTGGTCATTGGGCTGTCTAACTACTTTTAGTTTGATACTTCCTTTGAGTGTAAATTTTAGTGCATTGGATAGATAGTTATTTAGTATTTGTCTAATCCGCACAGGGTCGCCTGTGACATATCTCGGGATATTGGAATCAATTTCTAAATCCAGGATCAGCCCTTTGGATTCTGTAGAGGGGGCAAAACTTGTTCTTATGGACCGTAAAAGATGAAAAAGGTCAAAATGTGTGCGATCAAGCTCAATTTTACCGGCTTCAATTTTTGCTAAATCCAATACATCGGAAATGAGTGTTAGCAAAGATTGAGCAGATTCTGACATTAATTCTAAGTAATGCTGCCTTTTTAGTTCATCGACACTTTCATCGCGTGCCATGTCAGCTAGACCAATCACGCCGTTGAGAGGAGTTCGAATTTCGTGACTCATTGATGCTAGGAACTCGGTTTTTGCTCGGCTGGCAGCTTCTGCGTCACTTCTGGCCTGCTTCAGTAATTTTTCCCGTTCATAGCGATCAGTAATATCCTCGATGACCCAGACCATGGCAAAACCATCGTTCGCACCCGGGTTAATCAATCGCCCAATACAAAAGCCATCAAAAGATGTGCCATCATTACGGAAAAATCGATGCTCAAACCGAACTACTTCACCCAAACGGAGTAGTATATTGAAGCGTTCTTGCAAATGATGACTGGCTGCCTCGCTGCCCACGTCTTGTGCAACAGTGCGATTAATACCTTGGCCGGGGATACAGCGAAATAATTCTTCATAGCTACGATTAGCAGCAACAGTACGTCCATGCCGAAAAAAAGCAATGGCTACTGGTGCCGCATCGATGATGGCTCTATATTCTGCTTGACTGACAGTCTGATCGGTATCTGGTTCGAGCATTAGTAACAAACCAAATTTATTCGCCGATAGCCGGAAGGAGGTAATTCTTGCAAATGCTTCAAATTTACTGCCGTTTTTGCATACAAACTGTAAATTTAAATGGTTCTGGAGGGGGTATGTGAGCACCTGATATTGTTCAAGCGCATCAAAAGTTAAGTGCTTGGTGATTTCAGTACCTTTCACAGCATCGGTATCCTCATAACCCAGTAGGTTACAAGCATGAATGTTTGCGTCTAATATGACGTTGTCTTCAATGAGAAAAACCCCAGAGGGTAAGTGCTGAAAGATTTCTTTATATTGATACCCAAAGGTATTTAACTCTGTAAAAGGTTGATCAACCATACCATCAAATCTCCATTTGCAGGTGACAGAACTACTGGCATTGTTTACGCTCTTGTTGCTTAATTGGTTGGAACATCCAACCCAGCAATACTAATGAGGGAAGGGCGCAAACGGTACTTAGTATAAAGAAATTTGACCAACCTATACGATCAGATAAAAAACCTGCAGCAGGGCCTACCCACACTCTGCCGATAGCAGCTAGTGCGCTGAGTAGCGCAAAATGAGTTGCTGTGTAAGGCGTTTGACACAAACTCATGAGTAAGGCCACAAATGCTGCGGCCCCCATGCCGGAGCTGATATTTTCCGCCGCAATCACCACCAATAGGCCGCCATCGACCGTGGTGGGGTTGGCTAGCCGTATAAAGCCCCAATCAAAAGCCGGTATTGACAGTGAAGGTAGGGCCCCAGCACCAGCCACCGATAGCCACCAAAAGCCCAGATTGCTGAGCATTTGCAGGCAACCGAAGCCCATGAGCGCTTGCCACAAGCCCAATCGCAGCATCAACAGGCCTCCTAGCAAAGTTCCTCCAATGGTTAACCACAATCCGATCAATTTATTGGCTACTCCGATTTCTGCACTGCTGAAGGCCATGCCTTTGAGTAAAAAAGATGTCATGAGTGAGCCAGCGAAGGCATCTCCGAGTTTATACAAAATAATCAAAACCAGAAACGCCCACGCATGGGGTTGGATAAAATACTGCGTAAGTGCTTCACTCAGGGTTTTGAGGCCCAAGGCATCATACAGGGAATGAACGGGTGGCGGGGATGGTCTGGTTTGACGTGGAAGGAATAACAAGGTAATGCAACCGGCTATAGCCATGATAACAGCCATCAGTTGGTATACCTCTGGCCAGGTCCAACCCGAGTCTTGCGCAGTATCCGTCCAGATAAAGGTCAAGCCACCGGAAACAATCATAGCCAGCCGGTAGCCCATGACATTACCAGATGCGCCCAGTCCGCGTTCATGGGTCGGGAGTAGTTCGGTGCGGTAGGCATCAATCACTATATCCTGAGTGGCTGATAAAAAAGCCACAAGCATGGCAAAAGCTGCAAAAGTTGCCAGGTTATGTTGGGGTTGTGCCCATGATAAACCCAATAGTGCCAGAGCTAGCAGCCATTGACATACCCATATCCAGCCGCGTCGACATGGAAAGAAGGGTAAATTGAAGCGATCGGTTAAGGGTGCCCATAAAAATTTAAAGGTGTAAGGGATACCCACTAAACTCAAAAATCCGATGGTGGTAAGGTCAATGTTTTCTGTAGTCAGCCACGCTTGCATCGCTTGGCCTGTTAAAGCTAAGGGTAGGCCGGAGGCAAAACCTAAAAATAAGACAACAACAATTCGATAGCTGCTGATCAAGAATACATTATTCATGGCTCGAGTGTGGGTCGTTGCAGTGTGTCAATATCGACACGATGCCACCAATCTTGCCAGAATAAGGTACGCTTCCAACCTATTAGCCAGGGTTGAACCAAATCAGTGGCAATGGTGTGAACTTGAAATTTGTAAGGCATATAGGCTACAGCAAGGCGTTTGGCTTCTGAGAATAATGCATTGCGTTCTGTGCCTTCGGCAACTTCGCTCATCCGTTCATAGATCTCATCCATTCGAGGGTGTTTAAATCGAGCCAAATTTTGACCATCGGCTTGTAAGCTATGAAAGCGTGCTAATGAACCTTGTCCATCGGGTGCTCCGGCTGAGCCTCCTAGCGTCCACATCATTAATTTCCCCGCTCGTGCTGCTTTAAGCTGTTCCGGCCATTTGCCTACATTAAATTGAACGCGCAAACCGATGGCTTTCATATTGCGCCTCCAAAGTTCGTCAAATTGGCGTGAATTTTGATCGCTTTGCGTGGCAATCATCAGCACCAGGGGGCCACCATCCGGTTGATCGCGCCATCCATCGCCGTTGTGATCAATATACCCGAAAATATCTAAAAGGGCTTTGGCCCGAGCCGGATCGTAGCGGCTCATTTCGCTGCGAAATAAGGGATCATAGCCTGAGGTATGTGGCACTATTGCCGATTGAGCAGGTATGGCCTGGCCGCGCCTTACCAAACGTATTTCGCGCTCTACATCCATGCCTAGGGCAATTGCACGGCGTAGGGCTACTTTTTCAGGGGTATAACCCCCTACCAGGGGGTCTTCCATGTTGAAGTAAGTGTAAGACACAACGGGTAGTAGGCTTTGGTAACCTTGAATGTTTTGGCGTGCTAAATTGGGGGCAAGTTTACCTTGCGGCATCGCTTGTTGAACAAAATCGCTGGGTACGCCCAGTGTGTCTATTTGTTGGTTCAAAAACGCGAGCCATCGAGGTTGTTGTTCTTCGATGATATTGATTTCAACTCGGTCAATCAGGGGTAAACGTCGGCCATATAGTCGCTTGGCTACCGCTTGCCCTTGTGTGTCATCAGCAGCCACAGCAAAGTCCCACACAACCTCACGGTAGCGAGGATTCTTTTCAAGCACAATACGTGATGAGCGTCGCCATTGAGCTAAGCGATAGGGCCCGGTACCGACCGGATGGACCATGATTTGATCGCCGTAGTGCTCAACTACTTCGCGTGCAACGGCACCGAATGAATCTCCGCTGGCTAGTGCTTCAATTAGGGCGGGGCGAGGTTTGGCTGTACGGAGTTGCAAGGTGTACCGATCCAGTGCGCGTATACCATCAATCGCTTGATCATAATCAAACGGTTTGCCAGATTTGAGTGACTGGCTTCGAAGTTCGGATAAACCTAAAAACCCAGTTTCTTCAATGCCGCCCCAAGCATGACTTTTGGTGGCTGGATCGGCAAAACGTTTGAAACTATAGACAAAATCCGCGGCAGTTAGCTCGCGTCGGCCTTGGGTATCCAAATGAGGACTTTTCTGAAAAGCGATGTCATCGGCAAAGTAAATGCCTGGTTTAATGCGTATGGTCCAGGTTTTGAAATCGGCGGAAATCTCGGGCATGCCATCGGCTACGCAGGGCCGAATTTTTGCGGGTCGAGCCCAATGGTCATACTCATAAAGCCCTTCAAAAATGTGGGCTGTCACGGATAAGGAATACAAATCGCCTACTTGCGGAGGGTCAAAACCGGTTTCTGCTACTGGAAAAGCAATACGCAGGGTTTTAGGCGTGTTCGGCGTGGCGTATAAACTATGGGCAGCGTGTAAGCTGAACCAAAATGTCAATAACAGCTGAAAAAGCCAACGCAAAATGCCCATGAGTCACCTTATATGTGGATGCGCAATAAAAGTTGAAAGTCTAGCCCCAAATACGTATTTTTTTAGCTATCAAGCAGGTAGTAGGTCGATAATAGTCATGTTAACAATGAGGTTTATTTGGAGGCAATCAAAATGGAATGTGTTGTGAATTGGATGCCGGTCAATGGTATGGCCTTTTCAGCCGAGACGGGTAGCGGTCATTTACTTAACATGGATGGAGCCCCCGAGGGCGGTGGGCGTAATTTGGCTCCACGTCCGATGGAGCTGTTATTAGCCGGAACAGGAGGGTGCGCCGCTTATGATGTAGTGCTCATCCTCAAGCGGGGGCGACATGATGTTCGGGGTTGTCAAGTAAAATTGCAGGCAGAACGTGCGACTACGGATCCCAAGGTGTTCACGGAAGTCAATATGCATTTCATTGTAACCGGCCATCAATTATCCGCAGCAGCTGTTGAGCGTGCCATAGCCATGAGCCATGACAAGTATTGTTCTGCCTCCGCGATATTAGGTAAAACGGCTCAAATAACCACCTCGTTTGAACTGGTTGAAGCCCCTGCGATCGATGCTGCAGCACAATCAGCGTAAAATCAACGGTTTTATTTTGTGTGAGTGATCATGCCATTATTCTGGAAACCCTATCAATCGGATGTGACGCAATTCATACAGTCACTCAAGCAAACCCGTCCCTCGCTTGAGCAAGAACAGCGTCAAGGCAGGGGACTTTTGTGGGACAAAGCGATTGATCGCGAAGCTCTAGCACAATGGAAGGCGGCTCGGGTGCCTCAGCAGGCTTACGTGTATCAAACCAGCACTAAAAAACCATGATTTTATCGGCAGCTGATGCGCTGCCTAATCAGGTAGATCATGTGGCCGTAGCGCGTTTGTACGGCGAGCCATTGTTCAGCCTGCCGCAGGATTTGTATATTCCACCTGATGCACTCGAGGTGTTTTTAGAAGCCTTTGAAGGTCCGCTGGATTTATTGCTCTATCTCATTCGCAGGCAAAATTTCAATATTCTTGACATCCCCCTAGCCGATGTGACTCGGCAGTATTTGTCTTATGTTGAGCAGATACGTCAACGTAACTTAGAGCTGGCTAGTGAGTATCTATTGATGGCAGCCATGCTCATTGAAATTAAAAGCCGCATGCTTTTGCCGCCGAAAAAAACTGAGCCAGGCGTTGAACCCGAGGACCCGCGAGCTGAATTGGTGCGGCGTTTACTTGAGTATGAGCAAATGAAGTGGGCGGCCACGAAAATTGATGCTTTGCCGCAGTTGGGGCGTGATGTATATGCCGCTAATGTCTATGTAGACACCACCGTACCGGTACGTTGGCCTGATGTCACGGTAGCTGATTTCTGCCTTGCCTGGCAAGACATTTTTCAACGCATCAAACTTAATCAAAAACACCACATCAGCCGCGAGCAACTCTCGGTACGTGAGCACATGACGAAAGTTTTACGCCGTTTGCAAGGGCAGCGTTTTGTTGAGTTTCCGCAGCTCTTTGATGAGCAGGCTCCAAAAGCAGTTTGGGTGGTAACTTTTATCGCTTTATTGGAATTAGCGCGGGAGCATTTACTAGAAATCACGCAGGCTGAGGCTTTTGCTCCCGTTTATATTCGCTTGACCTACGAGCCTAACTCCCCAATTTGAAGGCAATCATAGCGCGTAGTCGGTTCGGCAGTACGGGCTTGGTGAGTAAATGGAAATCAAGCGCCACGGCATCTGCCTCATGCCCGCCAAGTACACTGCCCGTAATCATGATGGTGGGGATGTGGTGTTTAGGCCATCGCCCCCGCACTAAGGCCAGGGCATCTAGGCCTGTAGTGCCATCAGGTAGTGCATGGTCAATAACTAATAAATGGGGAATGCTGGGGGAGGGGTTGGTTTGTTGCAGCCATGCATTTAAACTGGGTACATCACCAAACGGCAGTACCCTAGCTCCCCACATTTCTAGCAATACCTGTAGACCATCACGAGCTGCGCGATCATCTTCTACCAAAATGATGCAACGGTTGCTTAAGTCTAAGGCCGTATGAATGCGGTGATGAGATGGGGTTTGAGTCCAATCTGGAGGGGGGGTGTTGACTCGGGGAAGGCAAAACCCAAAGACCGATCCGCGTCCGGGCGTTGATCGAACCTGAATGGGTGAGTCTATGAGGGCTGACATGCGTTGAACAATTGCCAAGCCAAGTCCCATGCCCTTGCTTTCGTGAGCTTGCAATGCAATACGTCGTGGCGCTTGAAAGAATTCCTCAAAAATATGCGGTAAGTGCTCGGATTTAATGCCCACTCCGCTATCCCAAACTTGTACCAAAAGTTGCGATCCGCGAGGTCGGCACGAGACCAATACACCACCATCCTCAGTGTAGCGCAGTGCATTGCTGATGAGGTTGCGTAAAATTCGCTCGACCAGTAGCGGGTCTGAATGGGCGTGCAGATCCATGCAGCGCCAGTGTAGCGATAGGCCTTTATCAAAGGCCAAGGGATCAAAATGTAGGCGCAAGCGTTGGAATAAGGACTGGACATCTATTTCAGCAGCTGTAGCGGTGATACCACCTGAATCGAGTTGGCTGATATCCATGAGTTGGCTAAAAAGCCCCTCGAGAACTTGAACGCTTTCATGAATGCTATGAATTAAGGGCTGTGCATGAGCCTCTTGCACTCGGTTGCGTAGGGTTTCTGCAAACAAACCTAAAGCATGTAGGGGTTGACGCAAATCATGACTAGCAGCTGCCAGGAATTGCGTTTTGGCACGGTTGGCTGCTTCAGCCTCGGCGCGTGCAGATTCAGCAATGGCTACACTGCCTTTGAGCTTCTCGGCTAATTCTTCGGTGCGAGCTTTGAGCGAAATCAACTCCCCCATTGCATTGTGGTATGAGCCGGCAACTAGCCAAGTAACCCCCAGTAGCAGCACCATAACACCGCCGAGTTGCCATGCATACGGGTCATTTGTTTGTGCAACAACGCGGCCAATGATAGGCACCACTAATACCGCGACAAATGCGAAAAATAAGCGTGGCTGAATAGCCAATAAAGGTACCCCACCAAAGGCGTAGCTATAAGAGGTTAAGATCAGAACCATACGGTGGAATGCACTGCTCGATCCATAAAACAGTATTACTGCGCCAGCCCAGCCAGCACCTTGCAGCAATACCAAAGCAACCCAACTGCGGTGCCAGCGCTGTAGCATGGCCGCATCGGCCCGGGGATTGCGACGGAAACGTTGATAATGGGCAAGCCTTAAAACCCAAAAAATGGTCATGGCACTTACCCAGCCCCACCAAAGCTCTGCGCTGACCTGGCCATAAAACAGTGAGCCCAAAAGTAATAACCCCACCATGTTGCCTCCCAGTGAGGCTAGGCTTTGGCTAAATTGGGTTCGGATGCGGTCGGTCTGTTGCGATATCATGTGTTTATTGCTTATGCTTGCGATTGTTGCATCATCTCGCTGATCATCAGCACAGCTTGCGTCCGCGTTTTTACGCCCAGTGCTCGCAATAACGATGCAATATGATCCTTTATTGTGTCTACTGACAAGTTTAGTTCTTGGGCAATGATTTTGTTCGGGTGCCCCTTCAGCAAAAGTTTCAGAACCTCTGCCTGCCGAACCGTTAAAGGGAGCGTATCAATAAAGTGCCGTGTATTTTGCAGGGCTAGCATAGGGCAGTTGCCAGTCAACTTAGGCGATGGCTTTGGGCGCATATTGCCTAAAGTATGTTTTGATGAACTGAGAGCCGATGAGGGGATATAAATGCCTCCTGCCAGAACTACTCTCAATGCCTGTAATAAAAGCTCATTGGATGTATTTTTGGGAATAAAGCCCATTGCTCCAGCATCGATGGCTTGCGTTACATGAAGGCTCGAATCTGAGGCGGAAATCACCACCACAGGAATCGATGGGTAAGATTGACGAAATTCTTTGAGTAGCGATAGGCCTGATATATCTGGCAGGCCTAAATCTAATAAAATCAAATCACGATCGGTATTTTCCGTCAAAGCTGTATGTGCTGCTTTGGCGCTACCTACGCCTTGCACCTCAACCTTTTCACTTAATTCGGCAATTACCCACTCCAACGCAGTGCGTACTAAGGGATGATCATCAATAACCAAAACTTTCACAATAAATCCTTTTAATTGCAGGCTGCACACTTATGCCTTTGGCTTGGAATGTAGCAGACCATTGATACCTATGATTAAGGTAGTATTTTCTATGTTTACACCATCACAGCAGGATGTTCGGCGTTTTTTTTGTGGCGTTTGGCACAAATTAAAAACTTCCGCACCTTTAACTGAATTGGAAGCTCAAGCCGCTTTATGGGTTGAGCACCACCCAGAGTACGATGCTGACTTGCAGGATGAAGAGGCTGCCGTAGCCTTGGAATACAACGTGGAAGAAGGCCGAACCAACCCCTTCTTACACTTGAGCATGCATTTAAGTCTGACTGAGCAGGTATCGATTGATCAGCCTAGGGGAATTAGGCAGGCATTTGATCAGCTAAGTACTAAGTTGGGGTCTATGCATGAGGCACATCATCAAATGATGGAGTGTTTGGGCGATATGATTTGGACCTCGCAGCGATCGGGATTGCCGCCCGATGGCCATGCCTATTTAGATTGTGTCAAACGCTGCGCCCGTTAACCATGAATGAAATCCACCATGTTGCGATTGATTGTTGGCCTTGGTAATCCAGGTCCTGAGTATGAGAATACACGCCATAATGTGGGCTTTTGGTGGGTCGATGCCGTGGCTCATCGCTTCCAAGCGCAATGGCGATTTGAGCGACAGCACGATGCCATGGCGGCTCGATTCATACCCGATATCACGGGATGCACTGATCACATCGTTTTGCTGAAGCCACAAAGCTACATGAATCGTTCAGGCAAGTCCGTGGCATCCATTGCTCATTTTTACAAAATCAAACCCTCTGAAATATTAGTGGTGCATGATGAGTTAGATATTCAGCCAGGAGCGGCTAAGTGCAAATCTGGTGGCGGGGCGGCGGGGCACAACGGGCTTAAAGATATCACTTCTCAGCTAGGAAGCCCAGATTACTGGCGCTTGCGCTTGGGTATTGGTCATCCAGGTGTGCGGCAAGACGTGGCAGGTTATGTATTGCGTAAACCTCCTGCATCTGAGCTGGATTTGATTACGAACAGTATGCATCATAGTCTAGAAGCTCTTGCCTTATTGTTGCGTGGCCAAATGTCCGAGGCGGTCCGGCATATCCATGCTGGGCCACAGCCTTAATCGGTTTTCGGCAGCTTAGCTAATTCGCGCCTAATTGCTTCAACGTCTGCTGTTTTGCGCGCGATGTTCTCACGCATCACTTCGACCCGCTCAAGGTAACGCTGATAATTGCGTTCATGAGCTTGCCTTTCAGGCTGGCCTTGATTAAATTCGCGTTGTAGCTCTGACAATCGGCTTTCTTCCCGCTCTAATTCTTCTTGCAAAATTCGCTTCGCATCTTTATCACGTGCTTTTTGCTGAGAGGTCTGTATCGCGGTGTTGCTTGTGCTGGACGCTATGGGAGGGAGTCCCGTTGGCGTTTCGTTTTGAGTATTCTTGGACGGGGGCGTTTCAAGAAGTTTACGTGGCTGAGCAACCGTCGGGGGTATATGATTTAAGGCAACGCACCGAAGTCTTCGTGCATCATCTGCGGTTAAATTATCTGTGTAAAGGGTAGGAGGTCCAGGGCAGCGATAAACACTTTTTGCATGCGCCGATTTATTACCATCAAAGCCAAGCAAACCCAATGTACCTACGACGAATGAAAAAAAAACTGCGTATGGCATGATTTAAGAGCGATCGGCCTGAAAAAAAGGACCAGAGCCTGGAGTGTGCTCTAGTCCTTTAATCACAAGTTATAGCAGGTATACGCCTACATCACAGGCTGTAGTACATATCAAACTCGCAAGGATGGGTTGCCATCCGGAAACGGGTGACTTCCTGCATTTTGAGTTCAATGTAGGCATCAATGTATGCATCCGTAAACACACCACCTTTAGTTAAGAAGGCTCTGTCTTTATCGAGATAATCTAACGCTTGATCTAAGCTGTGGCAGACTGTGGGTATCTTCGCGTCTTCCTCAGGGGGTAGGTGATAAAGGTCTTTGGTAGCGGCTTCACCGGGATGAATTTTGTTTTCCACGCCATCAAGGCCAGCCATTAGCATAGCTGAGAATGCCAAATAGGGGTTGGCCATGGGATCAGGGAAACGGGCTTCTATGCGGCGTCCTTTGGGGTTGGCCACATAAGGAATACGAATTGAGGCAGACCGATTGCGTGCACTATAGGCCAATTTCACAGGTGCTTCAAAGCCAGGCACCAATCGTTTGTAGCTATTGGTTGTGGGGTTGGTAATGGCGTTCAATGCGCGAGCATGTTTGATAATGCCGCCGATGTAATAAAGGGCAAAATCAGAAAGTCCGGCGTAGCCGTCACCAGCGAATAAGTTCTTGCCATCTTTCCATACGGACTGGTGTACGTGCATACCACTTCCATTATCACCGACTAGTGGTTTAGGCATAAAGGTTGCGGTTTTGCCATAGGCTGCTGCTACGTTATGGATGACATATTTTTGCAGTTGCAGCCAGTCAGCACGTTGAATCAGCGTGCTGAACTTGGTCCCCAATTCCATTTGGCCTGCATTAGCCACCTCGTGATGATGAACTTCAACTGGAATGCCTAACGCTTCGAGGATCAAGGACATTTCCGAGCGTAAATCTTGCCCTGAATCGACGGGAGGGACAGGAAAGTAGCCACCCTTGACAGTGGGTCGGTAACCTTTGTTGCCATGCTCATAGGTTTTACCTGTGTTCCAGGCGGCTTCTTCGGATTCAATTTCGAAAAAAGCGCCACCCATTTCATTGCCCCAACGGACGCTATCAAAAATGAAAAATTCGGGCTCTGGGCCAAAGTAAGCTGTATCGCCCAAGCCCGATGCGCGCATATATGCTTCAGCGCGTTTGGCCAATGAACGTGGATCGCGCTCATAAGGTTTGCCATCACCCGGCTCAATGACATCACAGGTTAGGATAAGGGTGGGTTCTTCAAAAAAGGGATCAATATTAGCAGTATTGGGGTCAGGGATCAGTAACATATCGGATGCTTCAATTCCTTTCCATCCGGCAATGGATGAACCATCAAATGCATGGCCCGAAGTGAACTTATCTTCATCAAAATGAGAAATAGGAACCGACACGTGTTGCTCTTTTCCTCGCGTGTCTGTAAAGCGAAAATCAACAAACTTGACGTCGTTTTCTTTCACCATGCTCATCACATCGGCTATGGATTTGGTCATCAGATATCTCCTAAATAGACAGTTGCAACAAAGAAGTTAAATATAGCAGAGTATCTGATGATTGAAGCGTAAAGTTCTTAAACTTACTCCTCGTCGCTAAATACACCGCCAAGTAAACTACCCGTGGCAACGGTTCCTAGAAGTGATCCTTCATCCCTTCCACTACCCCCATTTTGTGGAGCTGCAGCAAAAATTCGAGAAGCTAGACGAGAAAATGGCAGACTTTGCAACCAAACGGATCCCGGGCCGGTGACGCGTGCCAGAAATAAACCCTCACCACCAAATAATGCCGTTTTGATTTTGCCAACATACTGAATATCAAAATTCACATCAGCGGTATGCGCGACCAAGCAACCGGTATCGATTAAAAGTGACTGCCCAAGCGGTAAGTCTCGGCGTACAACCGTGCCGCCCGCATGTACAAAAGCTAAGCCTGTGCCTTCCAGTTTTTGCATGATAAAGCCTTCGCCACCAAAAAAGCCCACGGACATTTTTTGTTGGAAATGCATATTTAACGCAACGCCGCGAGCGGCACACAAGAAGGCATCCTTCTGGCAAATTAGCGTGCCATTGAGTTGCGCTAAGTTCATGGGTAATATTTTGCCGGGGTAGGGCGCGGCAAATGCGATTTTTCTTTTTTGGGAGCCTTGATTGCTGTAGATCGTGGTGAATAACGATTCACCAGTGATGAGTCGTTTTCCGGCTCCTAGTAATTTACCTAGAAAGCCGCTGGTTTGCGTGCTACCGTCGCCAAAAACGGTATTCATATGAATGTCCGCATCCATGAACATCATGCTTCCGGCCTCACCAATAGCCGCTTCACCAGGGTCGAGTTCTATCTCGACAAATTGCATTTCAGAGCCTTTTATTTCAAAGTCTATCGTATCCATGTCTTGTGCTATTGGATAAAGAAAATGGTCAGAATCGTAATATTTCAGAGGCTGCTTCTGCCCCTGGCGGTGAGGACTTACCGAGTTTGTCAAGCTCTTTGTCGTAATGAGAAAGAGCGGGTAGCTCTTTATTCATGGAAGCATGTGTGCCGGATTCGGCTATGTCCCCGGGTGTGGATCCGCTTAATGTGGTTAGGCCCAATTCTCTTTGCGCACAGGCTTCTAAGAAGCCTCGTAATCGATCCCAAGGAGGGGGTTTGCCATAAAGGCATACTGAGGGTGGTAAACCTCCTTTGGCCTGAATCTCATCAGGTGTCATTGAGCTCACCACGACAATGGATTGGGAGGCAAACATGGGTTGTGAACGCAGAACTCTGAGCAAGTGAAACCCATCAAATGGATCCATGCGCAAGTCTGTGATGATGACATGGGGTCTTTTACGCTCAATTAGCAGGAGTGCATCTACCGCGTCTGTGCATAAAGAAAGCTCAATGGGTATACCCCAGCGAGTGATGCGTTGTTCATAGGTCTGACGCATCAAAGGATTATCTTCGGGAATGAGGACGTGTAGCCGTTTTTCATCTGAACCTAATCGTCCTGGTAGCCGTTGGTGTAGGTGTTGCTCTAGCGAACTTTTGAGGATTCTGCGGTGGCCGCCAGAGGTTCTCACGGCCTGTAGATCTCCGGCATCGACCATTTTTTGAACAGTGGTTCGAGAAACTCCCAGCAATCTGGCTGCATCGCCGATGCCTAAAAGGTTGGGGCCGAATGTCCCATTCATTTCTGTTGAGTGCGGCTCTAACATTGATGGCTCCGGATAAAATTCATGGATTAGAGGTTTAATTGCAACATTTGGGGAACGTCTGTCCCCGTGGGTAGAAATATCTCATTGCGATCAAATTGAGTCTTAATAGATTGAATTTGGTCAAGAGCTTTGATGAAAGCGGCCACGACTTCAGGATCAAAATGAAGCTCAGAGTTGGAAATAATCAGCTCTCTCGCTCGCTTCATAGATTGAGCCTGGCCTTCTTGCCCCGTACAACTCATGCAGTCGAAAACATCCGCTACCGCCACGATCCTAGCGGCAATCGGAATTTGCTCACCTTTGAGTTGCTTGGGATAACCCAAGCCGTCCCAGCGTTCATGGTGCGACAGAGCGATTTCGGCGGCCAGATTCATGAGGGGAAGAGATTCGTTTTTTAACAACTGATGGCCCACAATGGTGTGGAGTTTCATTAACTCCCATTCGTCTGGTTGTAGGTTCTTTGATCTCAAAAGGATACTGTCAGGGACGCTGACCATGCCGATATCATGCAAGGGCGCTGCCGCAACAATTTGGGTCTTCTGATGTATGTCCAGTCCATACGATTCAGCAATAACGCCAGCGTATTGAGCCATGCGTGAGGTATGCTGCCCGATTCTCTCATCACGCACGGACGCTATACGTTGGAGGAATATGGCGATTTGCAGTTCCTGACTTTTGGCACTCTGGGGTGTTTTTACAGATGAGTTTTCAAGGGGGTAGAGTGGAAGTGCCCCCTCAGCGGGTTGATTGGTATCAAAGTCTGAGCTTGCTTCCTCTGTTTTGATGCGTGCCAGATTTAGTAGTTTGGTTCCGGCTTCTTGGATATTCAATGGTTTTCGCAGGACATCGACTGCACCAACACTGAATGCCTTTGAACGAACTAGCTCTACCTCCGCTGAATCAGACATTAATGCAGCAGGGATGTTCTGGGTAACCATTTCACGACGAAGTGCCTCGATAAAAGCAAGACCGTCCATTTCTGACATCACATAATCTACCAAAACTATCGACGTGGGCGTCTCGCGTAACTCACGCAAAGCTTGGTTGGGATTCGAGTAAGTGCGCACACTTTCAAAGCCCGCACGCTCAAGTGTCCGTTTTGCCAGCGACAAAGAGAGTGGATTATCGTCAACGATAGTTATAGAGGTCATAATTTTTCGATATGGATCGGTTGAAAAAGAAATCCATGATTTGAACGATAATTGGTTATCGTCTAGTGATTGTATGCGTATTTTGATTATAAATATTGGTTGATGTATGCATCTAATTTTATTGGTAGTGTTGATTTCTCAGTGGAGGCGCGCAGTGGTGTTGGCGTAGTTCGAATAGTTGTTTTTATTTTGCTCATCAAAATAGGTCTTGATGAGCAAGAGGTTATCCTGCGAGTGAACTAATGCTCGTACCACCGCAGGATCAAATTTTTTACCACTTTGTATCAAGATGTTGTCTTTGAGATCATTGGCGATGGATTGTCGAGAACAAATACGGTCGCGAGTCATGGTTTCAAATGCATCAGCAACTGCAACTATCCGAGCAAATATTGGAATGCTTTGACTGTGTAGCCCTTGGGGTTCGCCTCGTCCATCCCAACGCTCTTGATGCGAATGTGCGATCTCCGCAGCCGCTTTCATGATGGGTGAGTTTACTCGGCTGAGTAAATCATGGCCGAGATGTGGGAATTGATTCATCATTGTTTTTTCATCGCCTAGGAGGGGGCCTTTTTTATGTAGTAATCGCTCAGGCACGCCGATTTTTCCAATGTTATAGAACGGTGCTGCCAGAAGTAGTCGACCCTGATCGCGTAAATTAAGCCCGTAGGCTATGCCTAAAGCAGCAGCGTACCGGGCCATTTGAACCGAATATGGAGCGAGGTGTTGAAGTTTTGATGTAGACATCAGGCCTCCAAGCAGTCGTAAAAAATCTAATTCGCTGGGGCTCAATCCAGCTTGCAGAATCAGGGTAATGGCTTGCGCGTCTTGGGCACACAACAATCCACCAAGGTTTGGATTCCAGCCGGGTGTGGGCGATGAAGAAAGCCATGCCGGCGCTAAGCGACTGAGGTTTTTGATGCGTAGAACCAACTCGTGAGGATGAATCGATTTGTTCAGTATTTCTATGACCCCTGCTTGATACGCATTGATGCGGATTTGGTCTAATTCTGGTGCTGACGACATCAATGCTACAGGCATTTGTTCAGATACCCCTTTCATGCGCAAAGCATTCAGAAACGCCAAGCCGTCAATGCCAGGCATAAAGTAGTCTAATAACAAAACAGAGGGTGCGTGTTCAGCAATTTCGAATAAGGCAATTTGTGGGTCGGTATAGGTACGGATATGGCTGAGTCCGGCGCGTTCAAGCGTTCGTCGCATTAAAGTGAGCGTTAGCGGATTGTCATCAACTACGGCAATAGAAGTCATTTGGTTGTCCTCAAGGGTCCGTACAAATGAGCTCATAATACGCAAGAATCAAAATAATTGCATTAATTTTCCTGAAATATCATTGAAAACACCTATGCCGCGAGGTGTGCCTAGGGCCAGAGACAAGAATCTGGAAAAGAGGCGGGTGGGTTATGTAAAACTTAGCGGCAATAAGCTTATTATCAGGATTTATATGAGCCAGTGTAGCCTTGTAGATAGAGGTGTATGTAGGTGGCGCTAGCTGATTTCAATGATGCCTCATTGAAATGGCAGAATGGCTATCTGGCGGAAGGGGCGGGATTCGAACCCGCGGTGGGCTATTAACCCACACACGCTTTCCAGGCGTGCGACTTAAACCGCTCATCCACCCTTCCTGATTGTAAATTATAGCTGGCAATAAAAAGATTTACGGCCTTATGGTAAGTATTTGCTTGTGTCCTTAAGCGCCAACGCGACAGATTTTGAGCATATTGGTACCACCCGGATGGCCCATCGGTTCGCCGCAGGTGATGGCATAGGTGTCCCCAGTTTTCAGGACGCCACGTTCAACCATTAAGGTTTGTGCGTGGGCCAATGCTTCATCCCTATCGGTAAAATGCGGCATGGCTAAAGGCCGGACGTTGCGATAAAGTGCCATTTTGCGTTGACTACCCGCCTGGGATGTGAGAGCATAAATAGGAACATCAATACGGTATCGGCTCATCCACAATGCGGTAGAGCCCGATTCGGTCAAAGCCACAATGGCCTTGCATCCTAAATGATGAGCTGTAAATAAAGCACCCATCGCGATGCTTTGATCAATTCGCCCAAATCGTAAGTCGGCCATATCTGCGTCTAAGTGCGTTTCCTCGGCGCGCTCGGCGGCGATGCATATGGCGGCCATCGCTTCTACGGTTTCGACAGGGTACTTTCCTGCCGCAGTTTCTGCGCTGAGCATCACGGCATCGGTGCCATCT
This sequence comes from Burkholderiaceae bacterium, assembly GCA_032122355.1. Taxonomy (GTDB): domain Bacteria; phylum Pseudomonadota; class Gammaproteobacteria; order Burkholderiales; family Burkholderiaceae_C; genus RFTU01. The sequence goes on along the minus strand of JAUMCS010000013.1, from coordinate 1,131 downwards.
AAAACAGCGTTAGCCACATCACTGACTTCAGCCCGAGTGGGAACTGGGTTCGTGATCATGCTTTCCATCATTTGTGTCGCAGTGATCACCACCCGATCATATTGACGAGCTAGTTTGATCATGCGCTTTTGTAGCGCAGGCACTGCTGCATTCCCCACTTCAACAGCCAGATCTCCTCGGGCAACCATGATGCCGTCACTGGCTTGAATAATGGCCTCTAATAAGGGAATAGCCTCGCTGCGCTCAATTTTTGCAATCAAGGCTGGTTTATGGTTGTAGGCGTCGCCAGCTACATTGGCCAATTGACGAGCAAGTTCCATGTCAGTGGCATTTTTAGGAAAGCTTACCGCTAAGTATTCACACTGAAAGGACATGGCAGTTTTAATGTCTTCCATGTCCTTGGCCGTCAGCGCAGGCGCAGTTAATCCTCCGCCTTGTTTGTTGATTCCTTTGTTATTGGATAACTCTCCTCCAATTCGTACAATGGTTTGAACTGCGGAACCTTTGATCTCCTTGACATCTAAAATGATCAAGCCATCATTTAGCAATAAGACATCGCCGGGCGAGACATCCTTGGGGAGTTCTTTGTAATCCAGCCCTACGCACTCTTGGGTTCCCAGTTCACGAAAATCAGCATCCAATGTAAAAGTCTGGCCGGCTAGTAATTGAACGCTTCCTCCTTGGAATTTGCCCACTCGAATTTTTGGCCCTTGTAAATCAGCCATGATGGCAACGGTTCGTCCGGCCATTTGTGCTGCTTCACGTACCATGGATGCACGTTGGATATGATCCTGGGCCGTACCATGCGAAAAATTCAGTCGCACCACATCCACACCCGCGTTGATCAGGCGAAGTAGGGTTTCGGGATTCGAGGTTGCTGGGCCAAGAGTGGCAACGATTTTAGTTTGACGAGGCATAGTGATTCATTCAGATAGGGTGGCAAGGAAATTCAGGTGTCGAGATTTTGCCGGTGCTGGCCTTAGCCATCCATTGTACTGATCACAAGATCTAAAAATTTCTTGTGTGGCCGCAATTTAGAAATGTCCGCTTTTAAGTAGGTATGCGCCAGATAAGAATGTCCTCTTGGAAAGACGGGGGGCATTGCATGGATCTGGTTCAAATGAGCAAAAG